>NZ_JBQHSE010000013.1:0-82301 GCF_052066395.1 Bariatricus sp. HCP28S3_A4
CAGCGCCCTGAGCCCCCGGAGGGCCTTCCGTCTTATATATTTGCAATTTTCAAGGTTCGTTTGAGCCTGTTTTTTTCGGCCCAGTTTTTCATAGATTACTTGACACTACCCTCTCTTTTGTTCTCTGTTCGCCTACTTGTTATTTTTATCATTCCACGTTATAATTGAATACAAAATGATGTATATGGAGGAAATGATTATCATGAAGAAAATTACCAGTTTTACCATAGACCACCTCAGACTGATTCCGGGGCTCTACGTTTCCAGGAAAGATTTTGCCGGTGACTGCCCTGTGACCACCTTTGACATTCGTATGACCAATCCGAATGAAGAACCGGTTATGAATACGGCTGAAGTTCATACTATTGAACACTTAGGTGCCACCTTCCTTAGAAATCATGAAGTTTATGGAGATCGGACACTTTACTTCGGTCCGATGGGATGCAGGACCGGTTTTTATCTCCTTCTGACCGGCGATTACGAATCCGAAGATATCGTGCCACTGATGAAGGAAATGTTTACCTTTATAGCAGAATATACCGGAGATATACCGGGTTCCTGTGCGAAGGACTGCGGAAATTATCTGGATATGAATCTCAGAATGGCAAATTATCTTGCCAGAAAATACCTCGATGAAGTTCTGAATGATATCACCGAAGAGAGACTGCATTATCCTGCATAAATATGAGATTCTGTCACGATACAGTCCGGTTTCAGATCAAACGGTTCTGCCGGAACCTGTTCCACGATTTGCAGGTCATATGCAGCAGCTATTTTATAAACTGAATCATATCCGGCGAAATACCGGTCGTAGTAACCGCCGCCGTAACCGATTCGGTTCCTGCTGCAGTCAAATGCGACTCCCGGCATAATAACAACTGTCCTGCTGTCATGTTCACGGATAACAGGGCAGTTCTTTTTCGGTTCCGGGATTCCCCATTTACCCGGGATCAGGTCCTTTTCCGACTGGATCCGGGCAAATACCATTTGTGAGCCGATGAGCCTGGGAGCAGCGACATGTTTTCCCATTTTCTGCGCTTTATCCCAGATCAGACCGGTCTCCACCTCATGATTAAAATCAAGATAAAGAAGGATGATCTCTGCCTGTACAAATTGCTCACAGGAAACAATTTTCCGGCAGATTGCTCTACTCTTATCCGCTACTTCATCTTTAGAAAGTGCGGATCTTCTTTTCAAAATTTCTGTCCTAATTTGCTTTTTTGTTTCCATACTTTTCTCCGAGGTTTGTGATTGTTCCATCCTTTTCCTGAATCGAAATATTATTCAGCTGCCCCCGGAGGCTCATTTTAAATGCTTCAATATATTCACGGCGCAGAATCTGCTGTTCTTTTTTTTCTTTTTCCGTCAATCCTTCTGCTTTTGATTTATGATACAGCTCGTTAATACGGGCAATTTTTTTTTCATCCATTTTCTTTTGTTCCTTTCTGTTATGTCATCCGGAGGTCCGGCGAACTTTAGCTGGAATAATTTTCCAGAAATCCATAGAGTTTTTCCGTTCCTTCGATGATCATTCCATTTTTGATTTCATTCTGATACGTATCGGGCAGATCAGAAATCAAAATATTTGTATATTCATAAACCGTTGTTCTATCGTTCATATAGACGACAACGTAACCGTTCAAATCTTTCAGATAGTACAGTTCATCTTTCTGAGCATTTCCCTGTGTACTTACCGTTTTTTCCTGACTGATACTGTTTTCAGTCTGCTCTTTTTCCCCTTCTTCCACAAGTTCCTGAGAATATCGATATTCTGCCCGATATCCGTAAGTGACCACAGCCATAAGAACTAAAGCGATTGTGAAAAGGCCAATACCATATTTTTTCCCCATAAGGACAACTCCTTTTTGTATACAGTATCAACCATTTTCACAGAATTATACAATCTTAGTATGCACTGTCGTTCAATAAATGAAGTTTACGGCAAATGCTGATCAGTGTTGCGCCTTTCGGCATGGATAAAAGTTCATCTTCCGTAAGTCCTCCCATTTTCAGCAGGCACACGGCATAGACAATCACAGCCGTGAACAGTGCAACTAACGTCGCAAATCTTCCGCCAACAAAAATATCGAGTATCAAGTGTGCGAGGTATGCCGCGATTCCCATGATACCGGCTGCGATTCCCGGAATCACAAAGGTTCGCTGGCGTTCCTGAACATATCCGCATGCTTCACGGATATCATGCGAATTCATGATACACATGCTAAGCGAGAAAACGATCTTGCTTACAATCACTGCATAAAGTCCCCACTTAAATACGACCATCATGATAAACAGGGAGACCAGATGAAGGATCAAAGACACCGTTGCATTCTTCACCGGTTTCATCATTCGGTTCAGTCCCTGAAGTACGGCATTTGTAATGGTGGAAAGTGAATAGAAAATCAGCGAGATCGCACCGATCTTCCAGATCATGTTCTGCATCGAATTATCCACGCTCGGCCAGATGAAATTCATGATCGGTTCTCCGAGTACAAAGAATCCAACCGCACTTGGGATTGCAATCAGCATCGTATATCTGGCCGCCATATAAATCCGGTTATGTACCAGTTTGCGCTCATGGCTCTCATACGCACGGACCAGCCCCGGAATCATGGAAGATCCAAGCGCATTTGCGACGGCAAGAGGAACATTGAATAAAGTATAATACTGACCTAATTTACCAAGTAAGGTAACACATTCTTTTTCCGAAAATCCCTGCGCTGTCATAATCTTGTTGAACATGGCACTGTCAACGACATTACTTAAATTATATACGGTCGTACTCAAGATGACAGGTGCGATCGTAAGAAGCAACAACTTGAAGATCGTCTTATAATCCTCAGTGTGCTTTGATCGGTCCATGCGAAGCTGTTTCTTCTGAATAGACTTATAAGCACAATAACTGAATCCCAGAAATACAAGGCCCATCAGAGCACCTGCCACGGTACCAAGGGTACCGCCTGCCGAAGAATATGCAGCCGCCAGAAGTTCGTTGCCCTGGGTCTTTGCTACACTTTCTCCATACTTCAAAAGCATCGCAGCACCGACAACGCTGACTACCGCATTCACGATCTGCTCGAGTATCTGGGAAAGTGCAGTCGGAATCATGGTTCCGAGTCCCTGAAAATATCCTCGCAGTACACCCATGATCGATACGATCAAAAGTCCGGGTGCCAGTACCTTAAGTGCATAGGAACTGAGCTTCGCCCCCATAATATTTGTTGCAATCGTATCTGCCCCTAATAGTACGACCAGTGTGATCAATCCTCCTGCCACAAAGGCAAAAAGCATAGCTGCCTTGAAAACACGATATGCATTTTTTCTTTCTCCTTTTGCCATTCTGGCAGAAACCAGCTTGGAAACAGCGAGCGGTAAGCTGTAGGATGATATTGTAAGAGCAATTGTGTAGACCTGGAAAGCGATATCGTAATATCCCTGTCCATCGAGCCCCATAAAATTCAGCATCGGGATCCGGTATATGAAACCTATGATTTTTGTGATGATACCTGCCGATGCAAGGATGATTCCTTGTGCAAGAAATCCTCCGCCTTTCGATTGTTTCTTTTTTGCCATATAGCACCTCATTTATCTCATTTCCAGATTATCGGGTTATTCCCAGTCCGTCGAGAATTTCCCGCTGTTTCTTCTCCATCACCGCACGTTCCTCTTCTTCCATGTGATCGTACCCCAGTAAATGAAGCATACTGTGCGCGATAAGAAATGCATATTCCCGCTCGACTGTATGTCCGTATTCTTCTGCCTGCTCGACCACTTTCTGTTTGGAAATGACAATGTTTCCAAGCATCAGTTCTCCGGTGTCCGGATCAAAACAACTCTCATCTTCTTCCAGAAATGCAAAATCCGCGGGAGACTCATATGCGATCATCGGGAAAGAGAGTACGTCTGTTGCACGGTCTATATCCCGGAATTCCCGGTTCATCTCACGGATCTCTTCATCCATGGTCAAAAGGAGCTCCACTTCGGATTCATACGGACACTGTTCATAATCCAGGACGGCATCCCCGACTCTTTGGGCGACTTCCTGATAATTGAGATCCAATTCCAGATCTCCTTCATTTTCTAAATAAATTCTCATCTTTCGTACCGTTTCCTTCTGTCCTTGCTTCTCTTTTTCTTAAGTTCCGTTTTCTGTTCATAATCTTCATATGCTTTGACGATCTTCTGTACCAGAGGATGCCGAACAACATCTCGGCTGGTCAACTGACAGATGGAAATTCCATCGATATTCTTTACTACGTTGATTGCCACATCCAGACCGGATGTCTGACCGGATGGAAGATCTTTCTGTGTCGAATCACCGGTAATCACCACTTTGGAGCCAAAACCGATTCGTGTGAGGAACATTTTCATCTGAGCCGGAGTTGTATTCTGTGCCTCATCCAGAATAATAAACGCATTATCCAGTGTTCTTCCACGCATGTAGGCAAGCGGTGCAACTTCGATCAAGCCTTTCTCCGAATTCTTCTGAAAACTCTCCGCACCCATGATCTGGTACAATGCGTCATAAAGTGGACGCAGGTAGGGATCGATCTTACTCTGCAGATCTCCCGGAAGGAAGCCAAGCTTCTCACCAGCTTCGATTGCAGGCCGCGTCAGAATGATCCTGCCCACTTCATTCTGCTTAAATGCGGTGATTGCCATTGCCATCGCAAGATAAGTCTTTCCTGTTCCTGCAGGGCCCAGACCAAAGGTAATCATATCTTCCCGAATGGCATCTACATATTTCTTCTGTCCAAGCGTTTTCGGTTTGATCGGCTTACCCTGAAGTGTATAACAGATTAGATCTTTGTCAATCTCCAGGACACTTTCGGTGCTGTCATCCATTGTCAGTGATAGGGTATAGTCTACATTCTGTTCCTGTATAACATTCCCGCGGCGAGACAATTCTGTAAGCTGGGTAAGTGTCCTCTCTGCACGTTCTACATTACGCTCATCACCAAGAATCTTCACTTTTCCGTCTCGTGCGATTAACGTCACATGTAATGTACGTTCTATCTTTTTGGCAAAAACATCGAACTGTCCGAAGACATTCCGTTCGTGTTCTGCCGGTATCTCGATTTCAGTCTCAAGAATTCCCATATCTCAATTTCCTTCCTGTTGCGTATCTTTAGCATCACTTGATGGCAGCTCCTTTTTTGCAGTCAGGTGTTTCGAGCCAATTGTTTCTGCAAGTGTCAGAGTACCCCTGGCAGATGCACGCGCAGTATCACTGTATATTTTAACATTATTCTCCAAAATTTGAACCCCTTTTTTCTCTAAATTAAGACAGAATTTTTGAAAATCAGCAGACAATTTTTCCTGATACTCTTTTTCCTGATGTTTTTTATTGAGCGGCTGATATTCCTCGATCACATCCATGCCCAAAGTGACAGGAAGCCAGAAATGTTCACCAATACAAAAACGCTTCTCAAGTGTAGTATATGTTTTGTGTGCAAATTCATTCTTTCCGGTTCCCAGTTTGAATAAATACTGATCCGTTTCTATCCAACATACATATTTCTTATTTCCTGTCCTTTTTTTTATCTCATAAGTGATCGGCAGACTGTCTTCATAGGAATATACTGTTTGCGCAGTAATATCAGCATCAGCCTGATGGTACTGATATCCAATGACTTCTTTTGCATCATTAAGAATTTCAACTGTACCACTCACAAGGATATCTCCTTTTTGTACCGAATCTCCCTCGTGAACCATTGGAACACCTTCCCGCGTTATGATTTCAAGAATGATTCCGTCCTTTTCCGCAATAATATCTGCCGGCTGTCCATTTGCACGATCCAGCTCAGAGTCTTCTGTTTCCTCCATGACCCGGTCTGTATTTTCTTTCACACGGATCATGAGACGTGTTCCGGTTACATATGCCGACGCCCAGATTACATTATCGTATTCCTTCCGGATATCCCTAACAATCTGGTCACAGTCTACTTTCGATTTTAACATTCCATGGTAGATTCCTTCTGATTCCAAAAATTCCAGCATGGTCTCGTCTGTCCGCGAAAGATTCCCGTCGATATGGATATTCCATACAAAAAGCGACATGACATAAACAAAGATAATACAGAAGAAGATTCCACCGAAAAACAGCTTCCGTTTTCGGTATTTGTGTAAAAAAAAAGGAAAGCCTGCCCGCTCCATGATCACAACCTTCGTTCTCGTTTTGCGTATAACAGGCTTTAATTCGCGAAATCCACGGACACTGATATTCATTTCGTATGCGTGTCCGCACGGTTTTAAATTCCATAGATAGATTCCATGATAACTGCAGAGATTGATGAAACGCTCCGGCGAATATCCTTCCACCCTGATTCTGAGATATCCGGAAATATATTGTAAAACGGCAATCAGCATACACTTTTCAGCCCTTTCTGCTATAGATACTCAACCTTCTCCACTCGTCCCGTGATTTTCATCTCGTCATTTGTGTAATAAGCAATCTGAAGATTTTTTCCGGTGATCCTAATCTGTCCGCATTTACTCTTTATGCGGATCAGGATATCTGTATACTCCAGAATCCCGCGATAATTCTCAACGTTTACTTCCAACTGCCCTGTCATGGTCACTATGGGGACACCAAGCATAACATCTTTCGGCATATTTGCCGCATCCGCAATTCGATATCCCAGCATTTTCCCATTCTGGTCTGATTCCCGTCTCATAGTTCTGCCATTAACCATTTTGTTGTAAATATATGTTGGTCACTGGCTTTATATATCTGCTTTATTTGAAGTTTTTGAATTTTTCCGGCAGCATTTTTCCTGCTGATGTATGAATTTCAATATATCCCATCTCAGATGCGATGAACCGTACACAATGTTCGCTGTCTTCTGCGGGCTGTACCGGACTTCCTATCGTAATCGTATTCTTTTTCACATTCGTCGAAAATGCATACTCACTTCCAGGTCCAAGCATACAGATCGGATTCCCGTTAAGGAAAAACGAATCCTGACATCCCTCATATCCTCCCTTTTCTGAAATGATATGAATTGTCGCCGGCATTTCCAGACAGTCGGCATCATTGACCGGGTTTTGTTTTACAGCTTCATTCTGCTGCTGGGCATCCCATGGATTCTGCGCCTGATTCCACTGGTTCTGCGCCTGATCCTGGTCGTTTGGCTCTCTGTTTAAACGATAGCCCTGGTTATTCTGAGAAGGATTCCATTGGTTCTGTACCTGATTCCACGGATTGGATGTCTGTGACGTCTGATCCACTTTCGGAGAATTCTTCGCTGCCACATAAGACATGTATCCTCCGATCACTGCTCCGACACAGCCTAAAATAAACGCACCTGTGAAAGGATCATCATTCGGGAACAACAAAGCCATGAGGATCGCCCCTGCGAAGCATCCGGTAAATTCCATTCCGAACCATAGCGCAAGTGTCATAATACGATATTTTCTCGGGCTCTGCCCATTTGCTGCGGCATTCTTACCATTTACACGCCACAGCCATATTAAACAAACAATCTCTAACATATGAATCACTCCTTTTCTTTTCCATTCTTCTGCTTCTCTGTTTTGATTCTGCAGCAGATCTGTTTTTGACCATTTTCTAAAGGTAATTTCTTAACTTCATAATCCCCAAGAGAACGAATAAATGGTGTGAGCTTGGAAAATCCATAATTACGTACATCAAAATCCGGCATCCTCTTGGAAAGCTGATCTCCTAATTTCCCGGTATAAATCCACCCTTCATCATCAGAAAACTTCTCGATGATTGCATTGATCGTTCTTCGTACCCGCTTTAAGTCTTTCTTCTTTCGTTTGCTCTGTGAAGATTTCTGATGAACTTTCTCAGTACTCTTCGCGTCGTCTGCCTTTTCACACATTTCCTCTTCCTGCTGGCTGGCACAGATCAGATCCAGATACTTGAATTGATTGCATGCCGAAATGAAAGGCTGAGGTGTTTTCTCCTCTCCCATTCCGATCACCTGCATACCAGACTCTCTCAGTCTCGAAGCAAGACGGGTGAAATCACTGTCTGACGATACAATACAGAACCCGTCTACATTTCCGGAATACAGAATATCCATCGCATCGATGATCATCGCCGAATCGGTCGAATTCTTGCCGGTAGTATAGCTGTACTGCTGCATCGGTATGATTGAATTCTCCAGAAGTACATTCTTCCATGATGCAAGCCTCGGGCTCGTCCAGTCTCCATAAATTCTCTTATATGTGGCGATACCGCTGTTCGCTGTCTCGTCCAGTATCGTCTTAATATATTTATCTGAAATATTATCCGCATCAATAAGGATTGCGAATCTAAGTTCACTGTCCATCCTGTTATAACCTGCCTTATTCATTTTTTATACTGACATTATTCTATCATTTTCTTTTACCATAGTCACATAAAATCTCTATAAATTTTTATATATAAGAAAAAGAGACATGATTCTATTCCAAAATCATGTCCCCGGCTTAATTTATGATTCTATCTTTCGACATTTTTTCCCACAAGAATTCTACGGCATGCACTGACCGGATACCAGCTGCACCCCTCACAGATGTCCTCCAGCATTTCCGGTGTCATTTTCCTCGTTGTACCCTTTCCCGCTATATGCCTGCGTGCATAATAAATGATGCGGTCTTAATTCCATTGTAATGCCGCTCCCAGTCTTTTATGAATCTGAAGTCCAAGCACAGATGCAAGAACCGCCTTAATAATCGCCGTAGGAATAAACGGAAGAACACAGGCTGAAATTCCTGTCCATACCGGCGCTTTCGCAATGATACAGAACATGATAACGCCAACAACATAATTGGAAACCGTTCCAAGAATCAGCATCAACGTAAACATTCCTTTTTTATCTTTGTGTTCCACTCCGATTCCGATAATAAATGCCATGATTGGGAAGGAAATGATGAATCCGCCTGTCGGTCCGATCAAATTCTGGATTCCACCACTGAATCCCGCAAATACCGGAATTCCCACTGCTCCCATCAGTACATAGACCAGAATGGAAAGTGCACCTTTTTTAGATCCAAGGATGACAGCGGCAAGTGTAATCGCAAAGGTCTGCATCGTCATCGGAACCCCCATCGGCATCGGAATCGAAATCTGTGCCATAACCGCCGTCAGCGCCGCCATGATTGCAATACTGCATATATCCTGAACTGATAATTTTGATTTTTGCATATCAATATGCCTCCATTTCTTTTTGTATGTTCACAGTATATACAAACGCGGGCTGATTGTCAACCTATAATTCTATAAAAGTTAACAATTGCAGAGCGTTAACTAAACTTGAATAAACATCATTTCTTTTTCTGAAGAATGTTCTTCACTATACCGGAACCCCATACCAGAAAATTGCTTCACGACATTCAGATCCTGTGCATGTTCATTCGCGAGAAAAGCGACCATCTGACCTCTTGCCATCTTCGCTTTCGTTCCTTTGGTGATCAATTTATCACCGGAATACTCTGCAAAGACGCATGTGACAAATCGGATATTCGCTTCAACAAATGGTTCCACAGCCTGACTGTATTCTTTTGATGCAAGATTCAGGATGATCGGTTCTATTCCCTCTGATACATCCTCTCTCACTTCATCCGCAATTCTCCGGTAAAGACTGTCTCCCCAGAAATCATATAAATCCTTAGCTCCGTCAATTCCAACTCTTGTCTGCATTTCCAGACGATAGGGGACGACACCGTCAGTTGCATTCAATATTCCATAAAACCCACTTAGAATTTTCAGATTCTTCTTTACATACTCCCACTGCCCGTCCGTAAAGACCTGCGGCGCCATGTTGTTGAATGCAAGTCCATTATACGAAAGGACAGCCGGTGTCAGGCCTTTTCTAAGATCCATATTCTGGTAACGCTGGAAATTCTCTTCCGTAATCTTGTCATTTGCGCGGAAGAGCTTCTTCAATTCTGCCCGGTCAAACTGTTTCATCTGACGGAGAATTCGTTCCGTGCGGTCTAGCATCACAGGGAGTGAGGTGGCTGCCATAAAATCGTGATTCTCTTTCATCTGTTTTGCAGGGGAAATGATAATCTTCATTGGTATGTATACCTGCCTTTATCTTTATCTTTCTTTTGCATTGTAACAGAATTTTGCAAAAAAATCACCACCATTTCCGAGTATAAGCTCTGATATGGTGGTGATTTTTCATTTATGGTTTATTTGTTCAAATAGAATTCCATCGGATAAGTAGGATATGCAATCTCCTCCAGCTGATCCATTGTTACCAGTCCGGACGGTGCACGTAATACAGACGGAATACGATTTACAATTGTTGCACAGGTGTGTTCAACGGTTGCCGGTTTCACAACATGAAATTCTGTATCCGGTTCGCCGGTAATCTTCCAGTCACACATATCTCCATCATCCGGTCCATAGACTTTACCAATGCACTGGGTTTCGATGACCGGTCCCTGGAATGTCTCGGTTGTTACAACTGCAGCCATTCCAATACAGTTTCCTTTCGGAATGGTATCACCCAGCGTAGATGAATACAGATCACTGTCATGGAAATACGGAACGCATTTCTGTGTCTGGCTCTTGATCGTCCATCCCATCTTGGAAGCGAGGGCTTCGTTTGAATTCCATACGTAAGAAGGTTCGATTTCTTCCGGATGAGCGATCTGCTTTTCAAATTCTTCCGGAGTCAGTCCTACTCCATGCGCTTTTGCAAGTGCAAGTCCGTAATCTTCTACATTATAACTTACAGCACCTTCAATTTTCTCAATCTTATGACATCCTCCGGCAACCATGCCTACCATATTTACCCAGAAAATATCTTCCATACCACTTCCTACAAATGTACATCCGTGTTCTTTTGCTGTTACATCAAGAAGATTTGCACGAACCGGATCAGTCGTCCAACAATAAGTAGCTTCCTCACAGGTGGAAATGACACTAATTCCTCTTTCCAGACACTTCATATAATGCGGGAAGCAGTCACTCACCAGACTGAACAAAGTCACAACCGCAATATCCGGATCCGTATTATCGAGCACTTCGTCTGCTTTATCACTGATCAAAACTCCTGTTTTGATTCCAAGTCCTGCATAATCGCCTACGTCCATTCCTACAATAGCCGGATTCGTGTCAATGGCACCTACGATCTGACAGCCTGTTTCGTAAAGATAACGAAGCGTGTATTTACTCATCTTACCACAACCATACTGAACAACTTTAATTTTTTCCATAAGAAAAACCTCCTTTGATTGATTGTTCATCACTTATTAACTTACTTACATGATATCGTCTCATGCAAGGTGAGAGTCAAGGAGGTTTCTAAAATTATTTTATTAATTATTTTTGTACTATTTTGAGAAACTTACAGGAACCTGCAGGCGCAGATACATGGACCTTTTTTCACAATCAAAAACGTTAAACTCTGTAAGCACTTCACAAATATAATCACCTGTAATTTCAAACTGCTCATCTTTACAATGTCTAAGCAGCAGCTCGGCATACTCTTTTTCTGAATCAAACTCATCCAGATAAATGCAGGCATACATATTGTTTTCTATCACTTCTGTCTGATGAATCAATGGAAAATGCTCATCTACAAATACAAAAATCTTATTGGAAATATATTGCTTCCGGATGAAATCTTCTTTTTTCATAAGAGTACCGGCATTGCAATAATAAACCGGCGGGACGTCATGATCGATCAGTTTATGTTTTAATTGCTTGAGAATTTTTTCATATGTATCGATATCATGATCATAGAAATTTACATCCGTATCCATCGAATAGATCCGCCTGGCCGGTATATATTCCAATGTGATCGTTCCCCTGCTTGGAGATTTGCTGTATCTTTCAATACTGCCGATGGCCCGATCGATTGCATCTCGCTGGATTTTCAAATGTTCGATATCCTGTATGGTCTGTTCTCTTTTCCTGATAAGAACCGATTCAATCTTACGCAAATCTTCCGAATCCAGGACTTCCCGGATTTCCTTTAATTCCATCCCCAGTTCTTTCATATACTGAATCATGTCAAAGCGGGCGTTTTGTTTGATATCATAGTATCGGTAATGGGTTTCTGGATCGGTATAGTATGGTTTTAATAGTCCAAGCGAATCATATAATCGGAGTGTCGGGACTGTTGTGTTATTAATGTGGGCCATTTCTCCAATACTAAGATAATTTTCTCTCATAATACAGATGCTCCTTCAAACAAAATACACCGTGTTTTACTGCCTCTAACTCTCATCTTACTACAGAGTTTCAAGATTGTCCAATTGGAATCATTACTCGATCAGACGTGACAGATTCGTAAGCTGGTCATCAGAACAGCAAAGAAGAACAAAACAACATATGCAATCCTGTCCCGCTTTTGATACACCAACGGGTACATTTTAGAAGTTGGCTTATCTCCGGAATATCCTCTTGCTTCCATCGCCATCGCAAGATCAGATGATCTTCTTACTGTTGACATGAATAATGGCATCAGAAGCGTCAGCACATTTTTGCACTTTTTCAAAACAGAGCATTTTTCAAATTCTACACCCCGGGCCGCCTGAGCATCCATAAGAACGTTGATCTCTTCCAGAAGAATCGGAATAAAGCGAAACGCAATCATGACGATCACCGTCATGTCATGCACCGGTATATGAAACTTCTCCAATCCAGAAAGTGCTTTTTCCAGTCCATCTGCCATCTCCTTTGGTGTTGTTGTATAGGATAACAAAGATGCACCCAGAATCATTAATGCGATTCTGGAGGTAAGGCTGATGGCTTTTATGATTCCTTCTTCCGTGATTTGAAAAATCCAGAACTTTGCTACTACATTCCCTGGTGTACAAATCAGGCGAAAGCAGAACGTAAAAATCAGCAGAATTATTATCCCCTTCAGTCCTTTCAGCATAAATGAAAGCGGAACCTTTGAAACGTGATATAATACGAAAACAATTCCAAGATATACCAGGTACAGAAGGGGGTTTTTCACCAGAAAAAGAGTAAGCACATAAACCAGTACCCCCATCAATTTTGTACGGGGATCCATGTTATGGACAACCGAGGTATTTGCATAATACTGTCCGATCGTAATATCTCGTATCATCTGCGCTCTCCTTTCCTTTTTTGAAGCACTTCGAGAATCATTTTTTCAGCCTCATCCACAGTAATAGCCGCATGTTCAATCGGAAAACCGGACAGACGAAGTTTCTCTGTAACATCTGTGATCTGAGGTACACCGATTCCAATGCTTTTCAGATAATCAATCTGGTTGAAAATCTCTCTGACCGTTCCTTGTCTTACAAGCCTGTGATCATGAAGCACAAGCACTCTATCCGCATATTCTGCCACATCCTCCATATGATGAGAAACAAGAACAACTGCAATCTGCCGCTCCTTTTTGATTCTTTCTACCAGCTGGTAAATACTCCTGCGGGTCCCCGGATCCAGTCCGGCAGCAGGCTCATCCATAACAAGAATCTTCGGGTTCATCGCAAGAACACCTGCAATGGCGACACAGCGCTTCTGTCCTCCGGATAATTCAAGAGGACTTACATAGTAATAGTCCGAATCAATTCCAACCAGTTCCAGACTCTCTTTTGCCGATTTTTCCGCATCTTCGTGCGACAATCCCATATTCAGCGGGCCGAAACTGACATCCGCAAGCACCGTGTTTTTAAAAAGCTGTTGTTCGGGATATTGAAAAACAAGACCAACCTCTTTCCTCAATTTAGATAATACATATTTTTTATCGTAAATACTTTGTCCATGAAACAGAATATCTCCAGAATCAGCTTTCAAAAGTCCATTCAAATGTTTGATCAGTGTTGTTTTCCCAGATCCTGAAGAGCCAATCAGGCCAATCAATTCTCCTTCTCTGATTTCAAACGAAATATCATCCAGAACCTTGCATTCATTTACAGTCTTCTTCCCATATGTAAAAGTGAGATTTCTTACTTCCATCATTTTCGGATTCCCCCTTCCATATGGTTCTTTATTTTCATCATCTGTTCCAAAAACTGTTCCTCCGTCAGAACCGGAAGTTCCAGGGGAACACCGTCCTGATAGAGTCTTTGCGCAAGTTCCGTCACCTGTGGCACATCCATTTTTACGCTTCGAAGCAGCTCCAGATCCTGAAAAATCTCTGTTGGAGTTCCCTTTTTTATAATGTGTCCCTTGTCCATCACAATAATCTGATCTGCATCTACTACCTCATCCGTATGATGGGTGATCAGGATCACGGTTATTCCTTTTTGTTTATTTAATTCATGTACCACTTGTAAAACTTCTTTTCTGGATTTCGGATCAAGCATGGCTGTCGGTTCATCTAGAACAATACATTTTGGCAGACCTGCCAGAACACCGGCAATGGCAACCCGCTGCTTCTGCCCTCCCGACAACCGGAAAGGAGAGGCTTTTCTCTTTTCAAGAAGTCCGACTTCTTTCAGACTGGTTGTCACTCTTTTCTGGATCTCATTCGGTTCCAGATTCTTATTTTCCGGCCCAAACGCCACATCTTCTTCCACACTGGTTCCGATGATCTGGTTGTCCGGATTCTGAAAAACCATACCGACTTTTTCTCTAATTTCCCATAAAGCTGCTCTGTCCTCCGTTTTCTTTCCATCGATCCAGACCGTTCCTTCATCCGGTAACAGAAGCACATTCAGATGTTTGGCAAGCGTCGATTTACCGGAACCATTTGCACCTAATATTGCCACAAATTGACCGGATGGGATATCTAATGATATCCCATCCAATACTGTCTTTTTGCTTTTTTCGGTTTCGGACTCCCATACTGTATATTTGTGTATTAAGTCTTTTATCTTAATCATTCTTATTCCTTACTGCTCTTTTTTGAAATTATCCAGGAATCGCGCCGGCATTGCCTTAATCAGTGCCCAGCCGATAATACAGGTTCCAACCTTATCGATCAGGTTAGAAGCGATATTTCTCAGGAATGATGCCTGGAAAATACTCTTTCCTCCCTGTACTAATGCTGTAACTAGCATATCTGATACAGAACCGTTCAGACCACCATATACATAAATACCGATCGGTGTTCCGATTGCAGGACAGATCACACTTAATGCAAGACCTGTTACAATTGCCGGGATAATAGACCATGTGAACTTCTTGGCAACAAGACCAACGACCAGACCTACCGCCATATTTACAAGGAAGAACGGAA
This sequence comes from Bariatricus sp. HCP28S3_A4, assembly GCF_052066395.1. NCBI lineage: Bacteria > Bacillati > Bacillota > Clostridia > Lachnospirales > Lachnospiraceae > Bariatricus > Bariatricus sp. HCP28S3_A4. The sequence continues at coordinate 15,129 of NZ_JBQHSE010000013.1, forward strand.
TATCTGTAACACTGTACATAAGTCCTGTAATAATATTGCTTAATGATCCCACGATCATACCCGGAACCGGTCCAAGAATCGCTGCAGAAAGAACTGTTCCCAAAGTATCAAGGTACAGCGGAATTCCAAGTGCTGCTGTAATGATACCGAGAACGATATTCATCGCCACACACACTCCGCAAAATGCTGTTACATACACTTTTCTGTTTTTCATAGTTGTTTCTCCTTCTTTCTCATCCTATAGATGTATGTTACTGTTCTGGTTTTTTCAACAATTCTTTTTGCTTGTTTCCTTACCAGAAACGGAGTCTAACAACTGAATTGTATCTTTCATATTGTAAATCGGTACCTGAAGTTCCCGTTCTTTTAATTCTTTTTCCAGAATTTCCATCAATACTCCCGGTTCCTTCACGCCTTTACAAGTACCCACCTTAACTGAAACTTCATCCATATTTCCGGATAATTCTCCGCCCCAGTTCCCCCTGCAGGTAAGACCATAACCGCAGCTTGGGCTGCCATCCACAGATACGATTCCCAGTACCTGGTAGTCAGCCGGATACTTCAGATATTCCTCCAGCTGCATGAGAACCGGTTCTAACATCTTGCGGCACTCTTTACGAAAATGCGGATGATCAAACTGATCTTTTACGTGTCCCCATCTTCTTGAGCCATACAGGATGAATTCCGGGCAGGGGAGCTGCAGAAGCTGAATATCGTTTTCCATTACCTTTGTCATCAATGTAAGTCTCAATTCGTATTCCTCTTGAAGCTCTTTTTCATCCATTGCCACTTTGGAAGCTGTATTCAGAATACAATGTGATACAATTAACAGTCTTTTCATGTTATACCTCCACCTGCTCTATGCTATCACGATTCCTATAAAGAGTCCAATTGGTAATAGTAATATACACTTCCATTTATAGATAATGTCTATCAATATTTCGAAAAAAGATATAAATCCATATAGTTATGAAAAAATCTATTTCCCATTAAAAACCTTCTTCCCCTGAAATGCAAATCCATAACAACGTATATGATCTCTCTTAATTCCACGGGCAGTCAGCTTTGACATTTCATTTCTATATTTTCTTACATTTCGTGAGCAACCCCATTTATGCGCACAGCAATCGGATCACCGTCCAATTTCGTCACCTTCACATGATTATCATGATTCACAATGATCTCTAGCCAGGCACCTCGATAATGAAGCCGGAACGTAAGACACTCCCATTCTTCCGGCATCTTTGGAGAAATGCTTAGGACTCCATCTTCTTCTACCGATACACCGGCAAACCCAAAAACAACTGTCTGCCATACTCCACCGGTATTAGCCGCATGAATCCCTTCTCTCGTATTCTTTTGCAAATCCAGAAGATTGATAAATGCAGATCTTCGCAGATAGCGATACGCTTTGGAAGTATCTCCTGTTCTAAGTCCCATTATGGCGTAAATACTTGGACTTAAGGACGATCCGTGCAGAGTGCGTTTTTCATAATATATATAGTTTTCCCTTATGGTTTCTTCGTCAAATTCCTCTCCCATGAGATATAAGAGCATAACCACATCTGCCTGTTTGATAATCTGAGTCTGACTCTTGCTCATTTCATTCAGCTTTTTCGGCCGGATTGGCCAGTCATTCTCATCATACTCTTCAATCAGCACTTCTTCCAAATCAAAATATCCTTCAAACTGCTCCAGAAGTCTGGTCCCTTTTTTTTGGAAGATACAGATTCTGCTGCACCCGATCCCAGAATTCGATTTCGTCATCTGTAAGGCCGGTTTTCTGAATAAGCGAAATGTACGCTTCCCGATCTTCATTTATCATTTTACGCACAAGAGAAATGACATAGCGAAGATTCCATCGTGCCAAATAATTTGTATAAACATTGTTATCAACCGGTTCATGCCATTCATCCGGTCCGGTAACCTGAAGAATATCGTAGCGGTTTTTCTCTGGTATGTAGTTATATCGGCTTGCCCAGAATCTTGCTGTTTCTGTCAGAATCTCTGCTCCTTTTGAAAACAAGAATTCCTGATCACCGGTTATTTTTGCATAGTTGTAAATTCCGTATGCAACCGCTACCGTCACATGGTGCTCATAAACCGCCACATAGCATCGGGTACAGTTCCCGTCCGATTCGATCGTCCAGTCCGGGCATTGCTCCGTACCGTCATCTGCGGACTCCCAGGGATACTGTGCGCCCCTAAAACCATTTTTAACTGCATTTTCCCGGGCCGCATCCAGCAGATGAAATCGGTAATTCTCTAGATTTTGTGCCGTTTTCGGAAAAACAAAGGCGAAATAAGGAAGCATAAAAAGTTCTGTATCCCAGAAAGCATGTCCGCCGTACTCTTCGCCTGACAGCAGCTTGGCTCCCAAATTTACACGATCACATCGTTTATTTCCCGTACTCATCAAATGGAAAATATTGAAACGGACTGCCCGATCCAGCTCCCAGTCACCTACAATTCGTACATCTGCCTGCTGCCACATGCGCTCGTATACTTCTAAATGGCGGGAAAGTTCTGCACTATATCCCTCTTTCTCAAATCCACTCAGTTCTCTATAAACTGCTTCCTGCAGCGTTTCTTCCGGACAGCCCATTTCCGTATACATGGAAACGAATTTTACAAGTTCCACACATCTTCCTTCTTCTGCTTTAAAATCCGCAAATTCAACTGCCTGTTCTCCAAAAGCATGGAATATACGGTTACGAAGTATATTTTTTCCATCACAATACGCTTCTATAAAGCATCCGACTCCCACGTGAAAATGCCTGTTTCTGGTTTCCACCTCCATATAAATGCCACTTTCACCAAGACTCTCATTCGCGGTAATAGATGGTAAACAGACTTTCATATTTTAGGTTCTGTTCTGGATTATAGTTTTCCTGCAGGATCAGCCAATCATCAGTGCTCATCACAGAAGCAACTGCATATGATAAGTATCTTCTGTTGCAATTCAAAGGACCTGCACATTCTAAAAATGCTCCGGACATATTGAATACATTCATCAATCCTGTAATTGATTATCTAATTAGCAATCAATATACCTCAGGATGTGAGTACTGCGGAACATTCGCAGAACCTGTAGATTGTTATGAGATTAATGACAGGCCACATAATCTTTGTCAGAAATGCAAGGATGAAGTTCTGGATTCGCTCCGGCAAAATCAGCAGTCTGTCATTGCACGGAAAAGTAATCTTGTAGCCGGTCTTGTTGGAGCTTTTCTGGGTTCGCTTCTTGGCTGTATTCTGTGGGTACTGATCTATAAGCTCGGATACATTGCAGGAATAGCAGGTGCGGTCATCGGAATCTGTGCTATGAAAGGATATGAACTTCTTGGCGGACGTCTGGATAAGAAAGGGGTCATAGGTTCCGTAATTATTATGATCGTCATGATTTATTTTGCAAATAATGTTTCCTGGTCGTGGGAAATATATGATGTATTCAAGGCAGATTATGATATTACATTTTTTGATGCATACGTCAGCATGAAAGATGTTCTGATTGAATCTGATTTGTTGGGAAGTTATTACGGTGATCTGATTATCGGTTATCTGCTCACTGCGGTTGCAAGCTTTAGAAATATTATGAATGCATTTAAAGTAAGTACCGGAAGCTTTACCATGAAAAAAATAAATAGTTTCTGTTTTTTTCTGAAATTTTAAATTTTCGATAAATTAGTGAAGCATAGATGGGGCGTCGGATATCCCGACAGCCCCATTCCATTTGATTTTGCAGATTAGTTTTTAGTAATTTGGTTTCGTTGCCACGACACCTTCCGTAATCATTTCAAACAATTCAAACGGTATTCCCACTCCCATATCATTTTCATCCCATTTACAAAGCATTCTGGTACTTGGACATAAAACACTTACATTCATTTCACCTGTAAGGTATGGAGATACTGTCAGTTCAGAGCACATTCCCTGCATTGCCCCCATATCGATCATTGGTTTCTTGCCTGTGAAATACTCATAACCCTGAATCAATCGCATCGTCTGCAAACTGTTCGTCATTACAATAATAACATCCGGTGTTCTTGTGCACTCTCGAAGTGGTACAATCGCAAGCCCATAGGTGGAAACAGGCATTCTATGAAGGCTCTTTATTCCTTCACGCATTCTTCTCGCTACTGCTACTGATGAATATAAATTATAAGAGAAATACTCCATACCGCTTTCAATTTTCTCTGTACTCTCCTCCAATGCAAAAGCCGTTGTTGCACCATCGCATTTATGATGCTCTAATCTACATTTTATCCCTTTCTCCTGAACAACTGCCTGCTTTACCATAACGCAATATGTAGTTGCAACAGTTGTTTCTTCAATTGGGTATTCTTCATAGTCTTCTTTTGTAAAAAGAAGCGTGATTCCAACCGGTTCTCTTTTCAAATCAATGACTTCTTTTAAAGAATCAATACACTCATTGATTCTTTCTCTTGGATATTCTTCATGTGGTAATCCATATTTTATGTTTGGATGATTGTATGGCATAGTTTATGATCCTCCTTTATTTTATTGATGCAATATTAAACTTAAATAAATCCAATTTCATCAAAATAAATGCAATTGTAGCATATATCAATACCGATACGGCTAAAAATATCCAGTCTGTTTTATCGATACAGATTTTTTTATAAAACGTACGTTCATTCTCTCTTCCTAGTCCACGGCTTTCCATTGCACAAGCTATTCGTTCTCCTCTTCTTGCAGCAACACAAAACAGGGGAAGTGCTACTCTGAAGGGGGAAGAAAATCTCGAAATAATGCCTTTATTCCACGGAATCCCCCTGATTTCTTGTGCCAAATGAATCGTGTCAACCTGAGACTGAAGTTCTGGAAGGAACCGATAGGTTGCCATTGTTGCATATCCATGAAGAATTGATATTTTACATTGCATAATCAGACTAAGTACTAAATCTCGTGGACGAGTTGTTAATACAAATCCCATAGACATTGTAACAAGTGCAAGAATTCGAAATCCCAAAGTGATTGCATGCACAATGTCTTTTTCTGTCCATTTAAGAATCCCTAAAGTTAATATGATTCCTGGTTCATTATCAAATCCTCTTAATATTAGCATTGACAGCATAAATAAAAAACTAATGACAATAAACATGAATAATCTTCTAATCAGATTGTCGATTGGAATCCTTCCACCGATCCAAATAGTAAAAAAAGCCAAGATAAACGTTAGAATCGGAAAAACCGGATAGTATGATAAACACACCAAAATCGTCATAAATGCTATCACAACTAGTTTAATCATTGGATTTCTACGATGTAAAAACGAATCTAATTCAATATAAGCAAACATATTTTATCCTCTGTTAATCTCAAAAAAATCTGACGTAGAGACATCTTTCACAATCGTTCCGTTTTTGATTTCTACTACCCTTGTCGCATATTGCTTTACCAACTGTAAGTCGTGCGTAATCATAACGATCGTTATTCCTCGTTCGAGAAGTTTCTCCATATCTTTCATAAGTTCCTGCCTATTTTCAAAGTCCTGACCATATGTAGGCTCATCTAAAAATAAAATTTCTTGATTTGTAAGCAGCATACTGGCAACACTCAATCGTCGCTTCTGTCCCTGGCTTAAAACAAATGGGCTTTTTTCCTTTTCTTCTTCCAGATGAAATTGTTCCAACATTTTTTGCACAAGTTGTTCTTTTTCTTCTTTAGAGATTTTTATTCTTTTTAGGCTGAACATCATTTCATCCCAAACAGTATTGGTGACAAATTGGTTCTCCGGATTCTGAAAAACTAAACCGATTTTGTTGTACAATTCTTTATTTTTATAAGCTTTTAATTGTTTTCCCAAAATAGACACTGTTCCACTATCCGGCGTATTCACTTTAAAAATCAATTTCATAAGAGTTGATTTTCCTACACCGTTCTCCCCTACAATAGCAAGAAGCTCATTCTTATAAATATTTAAATTAAAATCCTTTATAATGGCCTTTCCTTTTTCTTTTTTCTTTCCCGGTATAGGATAAGCAAATGCAAGATTATTGATTTCAACAATCGGGGATTCTTTTCTTATAATAGATGATTTTATTTTTATTTCAAAATCAAAAGAATTCTTTTTCTTCCAATCAAGAACTTTCGAATCACCTTTTTGACAGTTTATTTCTAAGTTTCCTTCTTTATCAAGAGCGTAAAAATAATCCACTTCATCAATGATTTCCATAATATTGTGTTCGACAATAATTACTGTAATATTTTCCTGCTTTGATAATCTTACAATAAGATCAAAAATCTGCCTTCTGCTTTCCGGATCAAGATTTGCTGTCGGCTCATCTAAAAGAAGTACTTTCGGTTTTGTAACAAGAACGGAAGCAATGGCGATCTTCTGTTTTTGACCACCAGATAAGTTGTCTAATTCCGTTTTTTCATACCCTTGCATTCCAATATATTTCAGCACTTCCTTGATTCTGGTTCCCATTTTTTCTTGTGAAACACCTAGATTTTCCATTCCAAATGCTAATTCTTCCTCTACTGTAAAAGTACAAAACTGACTTTCCGGATTCTGCATTACAAACCCAATCTTCTCACAACGATATCGCGGAAGCATATCTGTAATATTCTCATTATCCAGGAGAATCTTTCCTTCCAGTTTTCCTTCATACATGTGTGGAATTAATCCATTAATCAAATACAAAATAGAACTTTTACCGCACCCACTTGGGCCACTAATTGCATGTATTTTTCCTTCAAAAAAGGCACAAGAGAGAAACTTCCAAACTGGAAGTTTCTCTCCTTCATACGTGTAAGTCACATTTTGTAATTCAAGAATTTTTTTATTTGTTGTATTCTCTATTTTACACATGCAAATCCTTTTAATACTCCTGTTTTCTGTAATGCTGCAGCGATTATCTTAACTAAAAGAATTCCGATAACTGTTGCGCTTAACAAACGAACAACAACTACTCCGATAGCAACTGTAATTCCATAGCCCCATGGTGAATTCCAGAAAAATGTATCTCTGCATAATACCAATATTGCGGAAAGAATAGAACCAATTACCATTGTTTTAATGGATCCGTCATATTTTCCAATTGCATATGCAATTTCCATTCCGATTGCCTGCAAAAGTCCTGCCAGAACCAACTGTAAGCCATATGGACTTCCAAGTAAAAGGTTAACACCAGCCGTTACAAGGCCCCCAAAAATTGCAAACCCAGGTTTTCTTACCAGATACATAGGCACTGAAGCAGAAAGCAAATAAATACCGAACGTAAGTTCCATGAATACAGTTCCTAATACAGCAGATAGTGGCATATAAGCGTAATCGAGCAATGTATAAATTACTCCAATTACAGCAGCAACCATAGCTACAATGACAACTTCTTTTGTGTTGAATTTTTTCTCCATTCCTTTAATCTCCTTTATGATTATTTTTTGTCATAAAAAATCATATCATTACGGCACTCTATAGTCCAATTATTAATTTCTATTTATATATAGAATATATCTATATATAATCATATCTTTATGTAAAGTTACTCATATCCACACGCCTCTGTAAAGCTGAAAACAGAGAAAAAAGAGGGAGTGCAGCCCCAATATCTTTACTTAATGATATTGAATGCGCTTCCTCTCTTTTCGTCTGTATTTCTTTCAATTAATTCTTCTGCAATACCGCTCTTCCCAGGGAATCAGCCACAACAATCGCATCATAAAGCTGTGCAGGAGTAACATCTGCTACCATATTATGGATGGATTCTCCTTCCACACAAGATTTTTCTGCAATTACTTTGATTTCTTCTTTGGTAGTCACTCCAATTTCTTCCAGCGTAACCGGAAGTCCTACTTCCCGGCAAAAATCCTGTACTTCTTTGAACTCTTCTTTTGAAGCACCTTCCAGGACAAGCTGTACCAACGTTCCAAAAGCAACACAATTACCATGCGGTGCACTGTGTCCTCCAAGTGCTGTTAGACCATTGTAAAATGAATGGGCTACTGCAAGTCCTCCGTTGTCAGCGCCCACACCTGACAAATATACATTCGCCTCAATAATTGCATCCAACGCAGGGGTTACTACCTGATTCTCACATGCATGTTTTGCTGCTGCTCCATATTCTTTCAATGTCTCATAACAAAGCTTGCAGAGCGCCATTGCAGATCTGGTAATTCCTCCAAATTCAAGACTTGGCGCATCTGTTCTTTCACATGCTCTTGCTTCAAAATAAGTACCAAGTGCATCCCCCATACCTGCAACCAGGAATTTCACAGGTGCTTTTGCAATTATATCACTATCTACAATGACAGCTTCCGGATTCTTTGGATAGAACAAATAACTGTTAAACGTTTCATCATCGTTATATATTACGGAAAGTCCTGTGCAAGGAGCATCCGTTGCTACCACGGTAGGAACAATCACAACAGGTAATTTTTCATAATATGCTGTAGCTTTTGCAGTATCGATTGCTGATCCACCACCAACACCCACAACAACATTGATTCCATTCTCTTTTACGAGTTTACGCATTCTTTCAATCTCACCGGTACTGGAAATTCCACCGAAGATTTCATAAACGCGAAGATCCTCCGTTCCATCAAAACTCTTTTCAATTTTGTCATGGCACATCTTATGCCCACTTTTTGAACAGATAAATAACCATTTATCTCCCAGTTCTTTCATCTCTTCATGAAATTTGAAAAGAGCATCTCTTCCTTGCACATATTTCTGTGGTGCACGCATCATTCTAAGTCTTGCCATTACAAATGCCTCCTTGCTTGTTAATCTTTTAACATTCTCTATTATAGTCTCATTTTTTTAAATAACAAGGTGTAAAATGTACAAAAAAGAGGGAGAAACCTGACAAGGATTGGGCAGTATAATCAAATTTTGTAGTAGATTTTCTTGCTATTATTTATGATACGGCTCCCCCGAAATAATCCTGTAGCTCCGGTAAATCTGCTCCAGCAGAATCACCCTCATCAATTGATGCGGAAACGTCATTTTCGAAAAACTAAGCGCAAAATCCGACCGTTTTATCACATCTTCCCCGAGTCCGATCGACCCGCCGATAATAAACATAATATGACTGACTCCGCGTATTCCCAGAGTATCGATCTTCTCTGCCAATTCCTCAGAAGTCATCATTTTCCCTTTAATTTCCAGCGTAATCACAAATGTATCATCTTTGACATATTTCAGAAGTCTTTCTCCTTCTTTATCCCGTATTACATTTTCTACAACTTCACTTGCATTATCCGGAGTTTTTTCATCTGCCACTTCGATGATCTCCAGCTTGCAATATTTACTCAGCCGTTTTGAATATTCTGCGATTGCGTCTTTCAAGTATTTTTCTTTTATTTTACCTACTGTAAGTAACGTAATTTTCATATTTTACCATCCTTTTTCATATAGTCCGGAACTAATTATAGCAGAAAAAAGGTATCAGTAAAACTACCGATACCTTTATACTATCTATTTATTTATCATGAATCATACAGTGAAGTTCCTGAAGGGATCTGACTTCTCCGCATCCCTGCTTCTTCATGGATTTGATTCCGCTTACGGTTGCCTTTGCTGCCGCAATTGTCGTCATGTAAGGTACTTTCTTCTTGATTGCCGCTTTTCGCAGGTAGCTGTCATCCCAGATCCGGTCTTTTCCGATCGGAGTATTCACGATCAGATCGATCTTTCCGTTTGTGATCAGATCCAGCATGTTCGGTCTTCCTTCCTGCAGCTTGTTGATCATCTCCGCCTCGATTCCGTTTTCGCGAAGAAGTTCGCAGGTGTGTCTGGAAGCGATGATCTTGAAGCCGGTTTCTGTAAATTCACGTGCCAAATCGACAACTTCCGGTTTGTCCTTATCATTTACGGAGATCAGTACAGTGCCTTCCAGAGGAAGTCTGGTCTGGGTAGCTTCCTGTGCTTTGAAGAAGGCTTCTCCGTAAAATCTGGAGAGTCCGAGCACTTCTCCGGTAGACCGCATTTCAGGTCCGAGTACCGGGTCAACTTCCTGGAACATATTGAACGGGAATACGGCTTCTTTGACTCCGTAATATGGAATGTTCTGCTCTTTCAGTGCCGGTACCGGTGACGGTCTTCCGGTCAGTTCGGATGTCACGATATCGATGGCCAGCGGCACCATACGGATGTTGCATACTTTGGATACGAGCGGTACCGTACGGGATGCGCGAGGATTTGCTTCGAGCACATATACTTTGCCGTTCTCGATCGCATACTGCATATTCATAAGGCCGCGGACACCCATTTCTTCTGCGATCCTTCTGGTGTATTCCTTGATCGTCTGTACATTTTCTTCGGAAATGTATTTAGATGGAACGATACATGCAGAATCACCGGAGTGTACACCTGCAAGTTCGATGTGCTCCATAACTGCCGGAACAAATGCATGGGTTCCATCGCTGATTGCATCGGCTTCGCATTCGGTTGCATGTCCGAGAAAACGGTCGATCAGGATCGGTCTGTCCGGTGTCACACCGACTGCAGCCTGCATATATTCTACCATACTTTCTGCGTCATAAACGACTTCCATTCCACGTCCGCCGAGTACGTAGGAAGGACGTACCATTACCGGATAACCGATTTCTTCAGCAATAGCGAGTGCTTCGTCTACCGTAACCGCCATTCCGGATTCCGGCATCGGGATCTCAAGCTTCTCCATCATTGCACGGAACAAATCCCGGTCTTCTGCCATATCGATTACAGACGGAGCAGTTCCGAGAATCTTCACACCATTTTTCTCCAGGTCCGCAGCCAGGTTCAGCGGTGTCTGGCCTCCGAACTGTGCGATTACACCGACCGGTTTCTCTTTTTTGTAAATGCTGAGTACATCTTCCAGTGTAAGCGGCTCAAAATACAGTTTGTCAGAGGTATCATAATCCGTAGAAACAGTTTCCGGATTACAGTTGACAATGATCGTCTCAAATCCAAGCTTCTTCAGTGCAAGGGACGCATGTACACAGCAATAATCAAACTCAATTCCTTGTCCGATGCGGTTCGGTCCGCCGCCGAGGATCATGATCTTCGGCTTGTCATTATTTACCGGATTCTTATCTTCGGCATTGTAGGTGGAGTAGTAATATGCGCTGTCCTTGGTACCGCTTACATGAACGCCCTCCCATGCCTCTTCCACGCCGAGACTGATTCGCTTGTTCCGGATGTCTTCTTCCGGAACTTCCAGAATCTGGCTCAGATATTTATCGGAAAATCCATCTTTCTTTGCCGTGATCAGCGCTTCATCAGAAGGAAGCTGGCCTTTATTCTGCATCAAAGCCTCTTCCTCTTCCACGAGTTCCTTCATCTGCTCTATAAAATAATGTTTTACTTTCGTAATTTCATGAATTTCTTCTACTGTTGCACCTTTCCGGAGTGCCTCATACATCACAAAATGCCTTTCACTGGACGGAGTGATCAGAAGTCTCAGGAGTTCTTCTTTTGACTTGCTGTCGAAGTCTTTCGCATGCCCCAGTCCGTAGCGCCCTGTTTCCAGGCTTCGGATTGCTTTCTGGAACGCTTCTTTGTAAGTCTTACCGATACTCATGACTTCACCGACGGCGCGCATCTGGGTGCCCAGTTTATCTTCCACACCTTTGAATTTTTCAAATGCCCAGCGTGCGAATTTGATCACGACATAATCGCCGTCCGGTACGTATTTATCCAATGTGCCGTATTTTCCGCAAGGAATGTCTTTCAGCGTGAGGCCGGTTGCCAGCATTGCTGAAACAAGAGCGATCGGAAATCCGGTTGCTTTGGAAGCAAGCGCGGAAGAACGGGATGTTCTCGGGTTGATCTCAATGATAATGTCACGATCGGTCTTCGGATCATGTGCCCACTGCACGTTGGTTCCACCGATGACCTGGATGGATTCCACGATTTTATAGGACTTCTCCTGAAGACGTTTTTGAACTTCTTCGGAAATCGTAAGCATCGGTGCGGAACAGAATGAATCACCTGTATGGATACCCAGCGGGTCTATATTTTCTATAAAACATACGGTGATCATGTTATTCTCAGAGTCACGCACCACTTCCAGCTCTAATTCTTCCCAGCCGAGGATCGATTCTTCGACCAGCACCTGTCCTACAAGACTCGCCTGAAGGCCACGAGCACAGACCGTTTTCAATTCCTCTACATTGTATACAAGTCCGCCGCCGGAGCCGCCCATCGTATAAGCCGGACGAAGGACCACCGGATAACCAAGTTTATCAGCAATCGCAAGTGCTTCATCAACCGAATAGGCAACCTCACTTCTTGCCATCTCGATTCCAAGGCCTTCCATTGTCTTCTTGAACTCGATACGGTCTTCCCCACGTTCTATTGCGTCTACCTGTACACCGATTACTTTTACATTATATTTATCAAGTATTCCTTTCTGTGAAAGCTCGGAACAAAGATTCAGTCCGGACTGTCCTCCAAGATTTGGGAGCAGTGCATCCGGTCTTTCCTTCGCAATGATCTGTTCCAGCCGTTCCACATTCAGCGGTTCAATATACGTAACATCCGCAATCTCCGGATCTGTCATAATTGTAGCCGGATTTGAATTAACAAGTACAATCTCATACCCCAGATTTCTGAGTGCCTTACATGCCTGTGTGCCTGAATAGTCAAACTCACACGCCTGTCCGATGATGATCGGCCCTGAACCGATGATCAGTACTTTATGGATGTCTTCCCTCTTTGACATACTCGTTTCCTCCTATATGTATCATTTTATTTTTGCCCAATCATATTATACATGAAACCATATAGGCTGGCAATGTAAAATCTTCAGTTGTTGCATAACGATAACAATATGTTCCAAGACAGAAAGAGAGATACAGATCTCTTTAAAACTGTACCTCTCTTTTATATGTTTCAATCGCAATGTTCAATTAGAAATCTACTTCTGTTCCGTAGTATGTACATGTCAGAAGTTTTTCCATTGCTTCCGGATCGATCGCTCTTGGGTTGGATCCTGTGCAGGCATCTCCAACTGCAAGCTCGGCAATCTTAGCAACTTTTTCTTTGAATTCTTCTTCATTGATTCCGAATTCTTTCAGAGTCTTCGGGATATTCAGTTTGACGTTAAATGCATCGATCTTTTCACATAAGCTGTTAATCAGAGCTTTTTCAGAGGTTCCCGGAAGTCCCATTCTGCGTGCTATTTCTGCATAGCGTCCTGCTGCGACTTTGTCATGTGCATTGTATTTGATTACATACGGCAGATAAATTGCATTTGCACATCCGTGTGGAATATGTCCTGTTGAGAATGCAGCACCTGTCTTATGTGCCATAGAATGTACGATACCAAGTAAAGCATTGGAAAATGCCATACCTGCAAGGCACTGTGCATAATGCATCTGTTCTCTGGCATCCATATCACAGTTGTAAGAAGCCGGAAGATAATCAAACACCATTTCAATTGCCTGAAGCGCAAGTGGGTCTGTAAAAGGTCCGTTCAATGTAGATACATAGGCTTCGATAGCATGGGTAAGTGCATCCATACCTGTGTAAGCAACCTGTTTAACAGGAAGTTTTTCAACAAGTTCCGGATCAACGATTGCAACGTCCGGTGTAATATTGAAGTCAGCAAGCGGATATTTCACGCCTGTCTGATAGTTGGTAATTACAGAGAATGCTGTTACTTCTGTAGCAGTTCCGGATGTTGTCGGGATAGCACAGAATTTTGCTTTCTGTCTTAATTCCGGGAAATTAAACGGAATGCAAAGCTCTTCAAATGTCGTATCCGGATATTCATAGAATGCCCACATTGCTTTTGCAGCATCGATCGGAGAACCTCCGCCCATGGATACGATCCAGTCCGGCTCGAATTCGCGCATAACTTCTGCGCCTTTCATAACGGTTTCTACAGACGGATCCGGCTCCACACCCTCAAACAGTCTGACTTCCATGCCTGCTTCTTTTAAATAACTTACAGCTTTATCAAGGAAGCCCTGGCGTTTCATAGAACCTCCGCCTACTACAAGGATGGCTTTTTTCCCTTTTAAGTTCTTCAGTTCTGCCAGACAGCCCTTTCCATGGTATACATCTCTTGGTAAAGTAAATCTGCTCATTATTAGCATCTCCTTTTCTTTGTTAATATTTTAACCATATTATATATCTGTTAAATATTTAACGCAATAAGAATAACTAAAATAATTGTACTAAATTCAATACAAAATTGGTAGGAATTTATGCGTTCAAGATGATTTCTGCTACTTCTGCAGTTGTCTTGGCAATATAGTCCGCTCCGGCTTCTTCCAGTTCTTTCCGGTCACCGTACCCGTATAAGACCCCCATACAGGATAATCCGTTTTCTTTTGCTCCTAGGACATCGTGCTCCCGGTCTCCGACCATAAGTACCTGATGCTTTTCTTCTTCCGTGATTTCTAACGTATTCAGCGCATATCGGATCACATCAGCTTTCCGGATACGCGCCTCATCCATGGTTGCGCCACACACGCAGGCATAGTCCCCGGTAAATCCGAAATGCTCTGCAATTCTTCTCGCAAACGGTTCCGGTTTCGAAGTTGCCACTGCCAATATGAGTCCTTGTTCCTTCAATCTTTTTATACTCTCATCAAATCCGTCATATACAGAATTTTCAAAGATACCTTTTTCTGTATAATATTCTCGATAATACCTGACAGCTTTCGCGGCATCTTCTTCACTCATTCCATAGTATTTCATCATCGAATCGGTGAGTGGCGGACCGATAAATCTTTTTAATTTTTCTCTGTCTTTTTCCTCATACCCCATTTTCTCCAACGCATACGCCACCGAATTCATGATTCCAGGACCGGATTCTGTAATCGTCCCGTCCAGATCAAATAAAATATATTTAAACTTCATTCTTTTCCTCTTTCCTGCTCGGTACTTTCAATTTCTTTAATTCTTCTTTTTCCTCTTGAGAAACCCGGTAGGATTCTCTTATTTTCTGGATTGCTTTATTCTGTGTAAATGTATCCAGATGATTGTGCTCCAGAAATGCTCTGGTTTTTTCGGGGAATTTCACATAGCACATGGAAATCGCCCAGGCAATTGCCATTTTTACATAATATCCTTCATGTTGAATCTTATCAAAGATTTTCAACAAACGATCTATGTATTCCTCATTTATAAAATAATCCATAAGCCCAACAACACCGAAACGGATGCTGAACTCGGTACCCTCCTCGACTTGCTGCCGCAGATAAGAATACCATATTTCTGGTTTTTTCTGCATGAATTTGTAAGTGCTCATGCAGCTGTCACAGACGGCCCAGTTATCGATCTCGGGTACAAACCGGTTCAGATACTGCATTCTTTCTTCATCATCCATCTTTGCGTACCCGATGATCATACCACGGATCATCACTTCCTCGTAGGTGTCAGGGCAACACTTCTCTAAATAATTTCTCCAATCCTCTTTAGCGGCACTTCTTGCAATTTTACGCAGCTCGGGAATGCGTACTCCCATAATATTTTCTGTTCCCGGCACCAGTCCCGAATGAAATTCCCTGTACTTTGGATCTGCTTTTTCAAGAAGTTCCGATTTTATTCTTTCCGATAAATTGTCCATTATACTCACCTTGTAAAAAATGAGCCTCTCTTTTGGAGAGAGACTCATTTGATCACGATTATGAATCATTCAGATTATTTGTTTGAAAGGAATTCGTGAATACCTTTTGCTCCTGCTTTACCAGCACCCATTGCAAGGATAACAGTTGCTGCACCTGTAACAGCATCACCGCCGGCATAAACACCTTCTTTGGAGGTCTTTCCGGTTTCTTCATCTGCTACGATACATTTCCACTTGTTAACTTCCAGACCTTCTGTTGTAGAAGAAATCAACGGGTTCGGAGAAGTACCAAGTGACATGATAACTGTGTCAACATCGATCACAAATTCAGAACCTTCTACAGCTACCGGGCGTCTTCTTCCGGATGCATCCGGCTCACCAAGTTCCATACGTACACACTTGATTCCTTTTACCCATCCGTCTTCTTCAAGGATCTCTACCGGATTAGTAAGAAGATCAAACTGAACACCTTCTTCTTTTGCATGATGTACTTCTTCTACTCGTGCCGGAAGTTCTTCTTCAGAACGACGGTAAACGATATGTACTTCTGCGCCAAGACGAAGTGCTGTTCTTGCAGCATCCATTGCTACGTTACCACCACCGACTACAGCAACTTTCTTTCCTGCTACAATCGGAGTATCGTAAGAATCATCAAACGCCTTCATAAGGTTACTTCTTGTCAGGTACTCATTTGCTGAGAACACGCCGTTCGCGTTTTCTCCTGGAATACCCATGAATTTCGGAAGACCTGCTCCTGAACCGATGAATACTGCTTCAAATCCTTCATCTTCGATTAACTGATCGATCGTTGTAGATTTGCCGATTACAACGTTGGATTCGAATTTAACACCGAGCTCTTTCACTTTATCGATTTCTTTAGCAACAACTTTCTGTTTCGGAAGACGGAATTCCGGAATACCATATACCAGTACACCGCCCAGTTCATGAAGTGCTTCAAATACAGTTACATCGTAACCTAATTTAGCAAGGTCGCCGGCACAGGTAAGACCTGCTGGACCGGAGCCGATTACAGCTACTTTGTGTCCGTTCTTGACTTCTGCTCCAACCGGTTTGATATCATGTTCCAGCGCATAGTCAGCTACGAAACGCTCCAGTTTACCGATTGAGATCGGCTCACCTTTGATACCGCGGATACATTTACCTTCACACTGTGATTCCTGAGGACATACACGTCCGCAAACAGCCGGAAGTGCGGAAGACTGTCCGATAATCTTATAAGCTTCCTCAATATTGCCTTCTTTTACTTCGTGAATGAATCCAGGAATATTGATTCCTACCGGACATCCCTTTACACACTGTGCATTCTTACAGTTGATACAACGGGAAGCTTCTGCTGTAGCTTCTTCCTGATTATATCCATAACATACTTCTTCAAAATTTGTTGCACGTACCTTCGGATCCTGTTCTCTTACAGGTACTTTCTTTAATACGTCTGCCATTATTCGTCACCTCCGCAATGACCGCATCCACCGTGATGTGTGTCACCTTCCTGTAATTTTAACAATGCTCTGCCTTCTTCAGTCTTGTACATCTGCTGTCTCTTCATTGCTTCGTCAAAGTTTACAAGATGTCCGTCAAATTCCGGTCCGTCTACGCATGCGAACTTGATCTCATCACCAACATGCAGACGACATGCGCCGCACATTCCTGTACCGTCTACCATGATCGGATTCATACTTACAATGGTAGGAATCTCCAGTTTCTTGGTAAGCAGGCAGACAAATTTCATCATGATCATCGGTCCGATTGCTACACAAACGTCATACTTATTGCCTTCTTCGATCAGTTTTTCGATCTTGGTTGTTACCATTCCGGCATGTCCGTATGTTCCGTCATCTGTACATGGATAATAATTTCCGGCAACGGCTTCCATTTCTTTCTCAAGAATCAGCATGTCCTTTGTCTTTGCTCCGACAATAACATCTACATCGATTCCGTGTGCTTTCATCCACTTAACCTGCGGATAAACAGGTGCAGCACCTACACCACCGGCAACAAATAAGATTTTCTTATTCTTCAGGCTTTCCAGATCTTCTTTTACAAATTCTGATGGGCATCCAAGCGGACCTGTGAAATCTCTGAAATAATCCCCTTCTTTTAATGATGCCATCTTCTCTGTAGAAGCGCCAACTGACTGGAATACAATCGTGATGGTTCCTGCTTCTCTGTCGTAATCGCAAATCGTAAGCGGAATTCTTTCCCCTTTGTCATCCATCTTAACGATTACAAACTGCCCCGGTTCACAATGCTTTGCAACACGAGGAGCTTCAACATCCATAAGATAAATCTTATCAGCTAATTTTTCAGCTTTTGTTATCTTGTACATTGCTTATGCCTCCTAATTGTTTTACTCTCTTTATGATAAATTATAAACAATTAAATATCAAGTACTTCTTCTACTTTTATTCTGATAAAATCAACTCATATTTTCGAATCGTGACATCGCTGATCCGTCCTTTTTTATTTACAAGCACTGCTTTAAAGGTAATACTTCCCTCAGGCATCGTGATCGGACCTGTATACTTCACCGTAGTGGAAGACGATGGATCCGGATCACTTCCATCCGTCGTATAATAACCTTCATAGTTTTCAGGTACCACGATTTCAATGCTTTGCACGGTATCATACGATCCCGTTGACGGCGTCACAGACGGCGCATCTTCAATCGGAAACTCGATCGTGTAGGTCTTCCTGGCAACCAGACTGGGAATTCCTTTTTCGTTTACGGAAATTGCTCTGATCTCCGTTACTCCTTCGTCAAGCCGAATCGGTTCCGTATACTTCAGACTATTCTGAGTCGGATCGGTTCCATCGGTCGTATAGTAGATGGCCGTTCCTGTGCCGGTAAGTTCCAATGCCTGAATTTCTTCATATTCTTTCATCTCATCCAGACTGTATTCCGGTTCTTCCGAAATATAATCACTACATGCTGAGAGAACCTGTTCACTTGTACACTGATCAAGAAGAACGGACACCTTCATCTTCTGATCCGTATCTATGTAGAATTGAATCGCTTTTTGATAAATTTCCGTGTTCGAAGGCTGTTCTTTGATTGCATTCAGAAAAACCTTTTCTCCGCTTTCTGTATCATTCTGTGCCAGATAGACCTTCGCAAGTCCTTCATAGGCCTCACCACGCTTCTCATTTTTAGAAACAGCCTTTTCAAAGCAAAGAAGTGCCTCCTTGTATTTGCCGTTTTCCAACATCCGGTAGCCTTTATTCACTTTACCGGTATAAGAATTCAAATATACAATTACACCGACGATCAAAGCCAGGATAACCCCGGAAAATAAAATGATTCGTTTTCGGATTTTCTTTTTCTTTGCAATCTGTTTCTTTCGTTCTATTCTCTTCTTTCGCTCTCTGAGTTCTTCCGGAGTCAAATTACCGCTACGACCTTTTCCCGTATTTCTGCGAGGATTGGCTTTCCCGCTGCTTACCTGACCGGCTGAAGTTCTCTCCGAGGTACTCCTTCTTCCGTCCCTTGCGTGTCCTACCGGATCAAATGATTCCGTTACAGCACCTTTTACCTGAGCTGCGAGTACGTCATCAAGCGGATTATAGTCAGGCACGATTTGTATTTCCCGGCCGCATCGGGGACAGATCAGACGATCGTCCGAGATTTGCGCTCCACAGTTCATACATTTCATTGTCTTTCGTCTCCTTCCGTTTTTCTAAACGTATTCTTCTATATATTGTTCAAATTCTTCCATCGACATCAGCACTTTTCTTGGTTTTGTTCCTTCTTCCTCGCCTACAACCCCGGCTTCTGCAAGCTGATCCATAATTCGTGCTGCACGGTTAAATCCAATCTTGAATACTCTTTGAAGCATGCCGATCGATGCTTTATCTTTCTCAATAATAAATTTGCCTGCTTCCACGAAATAAACATCCCGGTCATCCGCTCCTCCGGATGCCTGAGCAGCCGACGGATTCAGATTAACGTGGTTCTGGATATCTTCGTTGTAAGTGATCTTGCCACTGTTTTCTTTCAGATACTCGACAACATTCTGTACTTCTTTGTCAGAAACAAATGCTCCCTGAACACGCACAGGTTTCTGATATCCTGCCGGATAGAAAAGCATATCACCTTTTCCGAGAAGTTTCTCTGCCCCGTTCATGTCAATAATCGTTCTGGAATCGACCCCCGATGAGACGGAAAATGCGATTCTTGACGGCATATTTGCTTTGATCAGACCGGTAATGACATTAACCGATGGTCTCTGTGTCGCAAGTACCAGATGGATTCCGGCTGCACGTGCAAGCTGGGCAAGACGGCAGATCGATTCTTCCACATCTCCCGGTGCAACCATCATGAGATCTGCAAGCTCATCTACGATAATCACGATCTGCGGCATCTTCTGCGGCTTATCAGGATCGTCA
The DNA here is from genome assembly GCF_052066395.1 of Bariatricus sp. HCP28S3_A4. NCBI lineage: Bacteria > Bacillati > Bacillota > Clostridia > Lachnospirales > Lachnospiraceae > Bariatricus > Bariatricus sp. HCP28S3_A4. Next base: position 35,063 of record NZ_JBQHSE010000013.1, read on the forward strand.
ATATCTTTGATATTTTCTACTCTGTCATTGAAACCTTTGATATCTCTTACATTGTATTCAGCAAAAAGCTGATACCGCTTATTCATTTCTGCAACCGCCCAATTCAGCGCACCTGCCGCTTTCTTGGGATCCGTTACAACCGGGATCAGAAGATGCGGAATCCCGTTATAGACACTTAGTTCTACTACTTTCGGGTCTACCATAATCAGTTTTACTTCATCCGGTTTTGCTTTATAAAGAATACTCATGATCAATGTATTGATACAGACGGATTTTCCGGAACCGGTTGCTCCTGCTACAAGAAGATGCGGCATTTTCGCAATATCAGACACAACAACCTTTCCGGCAATGTCCCGACCTGTAGCAAATGCAATTTTTGATTTATTCTTTTTAAACTCATCAGACTCCAGCAGATCACGCAGCATGACTGTAGAATTTTCCTTATTCGGAACTTCGATTCCAACCGCCGCTTTTCCCGGGATCGGTGCTTCTATTCGGATATCGGCAGCAGCAAGATTCAGCTTGATATCATCGGCCAAGCCAACGATTTTACTGACTTTCACGCCCATTTCCGGCTGCAGTTCATATCTGGTAACAGAAGGTCCACAGCTGATGTTCGTAATTGTAACATTGACCCCGAATGTCTGGAGTGTCTTCTGAAGCTTCATGGCAGTCTCTCTAAGATACTTATCGGAATCCCCGCCGCTTCCTGATCCCTTCTTAAGAAGAGAAATGGGTGGGAAGCTGTACTCTTTCGGCATCTGTGTCTGTGATATGATTTGTTCCACATCCGCTGTTTCTTTCGAGACATCTGCCTTCATTTTTGATGAATTGCGTTTATTCTGAGGAACATCCGCCGTATGATCCTGAGCTGTGATTCTTTCTGAAACAGTCTCCGGCTGTGTTTTCCCGGATGCTGCCTTTGCTTCTTCCATCGCATCTTTCAGGAAATCCGGGACATGCTCAGCCGGATTTACAGACGGTTCCGGTTCGGGCTCCGGTTTCAACTCTACTGCAGAAAGCGGCATTGCACGGTTAATTACAACATCGTCAAGTGCAATCTGACCAGTCTGCTCCATGATATGCTTCGCTGCTGCCTCTTCCGCCCCTGCAATCACCGTGTTAACATCTTGTTTCGAACGCTTTGTTGCTTTCACTCTCGATGTGCGTTTTTTCTGTTCTTTCTTATCGGTTTCCGATTCGGTTTTCGGCTCTTCCAGCTTCCTGTCCAGTGTGGTATTAAACGACACACCGGAGACTTGGTGATCCATCCGCTTCTGTTCCCTTTCCTGTTCGCGAATCTGCTCCTTCTGCATCTTCTTCTCGATAGATTCTTCTCTGTGACGCTGCATATCTTCACGCGCGCGGTCATAAGCCTTCTCGCTTCCCTTTCTCACTCCGCGTAAAACAGAGCGTTCTGTGATCAACACAATGCAGATGATCATCAGAATCACTACGACAACATATGTACCGGCCACTCCGATCGCAGGCACCATCAGATCTGCAATACCTTCACCAATCAGTCCGCCTCTGTCATTCAGAAGCTGAAGAAGCACACACAACAGAATTGTAAGTACGGCGGCGGCCGATATTTTTATATATGCAACCGAATTTCCTCTATTAGAAACCACAAAAGCAACTCCGCAAAATAACAGGATCGGAAATACATACGCCATCCATCCGATATATTTCTGCATCACTCCAGCGATCTTCGCTCCGACAAATCCTGCCAGCCCGAAATTACTGATTACAAGGAGAATACTCACTGCCAATGTCACCCAAATCAGAATCTCTCCTGCAATAAAACTGTTCTGAGAGGCAGCTGCAGCTGTTTTTGTCTTTTTTGCTCCCCCGGTATTCCCTGTTTTCTTTTTTGTCTGACTTCTCCCCTTCGATTTAGAAGAGGTGGAAGTCCTTGACGTTTTTTTCTTTCCCTCTGTTTTTGAAGCCATAAAACTTCCCCCTTATCAAATATACCCCTTTTATCTTTGCCGGTTTAATAATCGGCTGATTTTATACATACTATACTATTATAGCATTAGCCGCCGTTCGTGTCATTACTTAATTTTCATCAGACTTTTTTTGTTTTTCCCGGATCATTTCATGCAATTTTTTCAAAGCCTGACTGATTCCGCCTACTTCATCAATGAGACCTTCTCTCACGGCCTGCTCTCCGTCGAGCATCGTACCTACATCTTTTACCAATTGTGTCGGATCCAGCATCAGTTCTTCAATGCGTTCCTGACTCATCTTTGAGTGGGCAGCCAGAAATCCGGTAATCCGATCCTGCGTCTTCTCCATATTTCGAAGGCTCTGCATGACACCGATAAACATACCGCTGGTTCTGACTGGATGAATGATCATGGTGCCACTCGGAACAATGAAAGAATAATCCGCCGAAACCGCCAGTGGCCCTCCAATAGAATGACAGCCGCCAAGTACCAGCGAAACGGTCGGTTTACTGAGGGAAGCTATCATTTCTGCAATGGCTAATCCTGCCTCCACATCACCTCCGAGTGTATTAAGAAGGATCAGTACTCCGTCAACTTCCTCACTATTTTCGATCTGGGCCAGCTTAGGTAGAAGATGTTCATATTTGGTTGCCTTCGTATTTCCGGACACCGCTTCATGTCCTTCAACTTCTCCTATCACCGTCAGAAGTTCAATCCGGTGTGCATGACCTTCTTCAAGCGGAAGTGTTCCCATTTCCCGGATATGAATGTCTTCCTCCGATAGATTTTCCGGTTCTTTCTTGTCATTTGCCTCTGTCTCACTCATGTTGGATCGCTTACGTATCTGATATTCTTTCACATCACTGTCTTCCATTATTGCTCCCTCTCTTTCTATACACATTTCATTCAGAACACGGTTCTCTGCAAATAAAAGTATGCACAGGGGAAGGAAATACTATACTCAAAAATGGTTCGCGGGATCATTTTTCTCATCTGCATGGCAACAAAAAGGGAGACTGCTTTTTCACAATCTCCCTAAATCATTTTATTAACTATACTGCTTCCAGTGCCTGTTTCAGGTCATCAATAATATCGTCAATATTTTCAATGCCCACACTGAAACGGATCAGATCCGGCTGTACTCCTGCTTCCAGAAGTTCTTTATCATTCATCTGACGATGTGTATGGCTTGCCGGATGAAGAACACAGCTTCTCGCATCTGCGACATGAGTCACAATCGCAATCATCTTAAGACTGTCCATCATCTTCACAGCTGCATCGCGACCACCTTTCAGACCGAATGTAATGACACCGCAAGTACCGTTTGGCATATATTTCTTGGCAAGATCATAGTATTTATCACCTTCCATAGATGGGCAGTTCACCCATGCAACTTTTTCCTGGCTCTTCAGGAACTCAGCAGCCTTCAGCGCATTTTCGCAATGTCTGGGCATACGAAGATGCAGTGTCTCCAGGCCGATATTGAGAAGAAACGCATTCTGCGGTGACTGGATAGATCCAAGATCTCGCATCATCTGGGAAGTCGCTTTTGTAATGTACGCTCCTTTACCGAAACGCTCCGTATAAACCAGCCCATGATATGTCTCATCCGGAGTGGTAAGTCCCGGGAACTTATCCGCATATTTTGTCCAGTCAAAGTTACCGCTGTCAACGATCGCACCGCCGACACAGGATGCATGACCATCCATATATTTGGTGGTGGAATGTGTAACAATATCCGCGCCCCATTCAAACGGGCGGCAGTTGATCGGTGTTGCAAATGTATTATCAACGATCAGCGGGACTCCATGTGCATGTGCTGCTTTGGCAAATTTTTCAATATCCAGTACAGTAAGTGCCGGATTGGCAATCGTCTCACCGACAACAGCTTTCGTGTTCTCCCGGAAAGCTGCATCAAGTTCTTCCGGTGTGCAGTCTGGATCAACGAAAGTTGCCTGGATGCCCATCTTGCGGATCGTATGTGCATAAAGATTGTATGTACCGCCATATACGGCAGAAGAACAGATAATATGATCTCCTGCTTCCGCAATATTCATGATTGCGTAGAAATTTGCCGCCTGTCCGGATGACGTTAGCATCGCTGCATATCCGCCCTCCATATCACAGATCTTTGCTGCGACAGCATCATTGGTTGGATTCTGCAGCCTTGTGTAGAAATATCCGGAAGCTTCCAGATCAAACAATTTTCCCATCTGATCGCTGTCGTCATATTTAAATGTTGTACTTTGATAAATCGGCAGAACACGCGGTTCGCCGTTCTTCGGTGTATATCCTGATTGAATACACTTCGTCTCAATTCTGTAATCGCTCATGTTGAGTCCCCCTAAGAATATAAGTATTTTGTCTTCAGAGTGCGTACCATATCGATGTACACTTCCTTACACTCTGCCGGTTTTCCATCCTCTATCAGCCTGACACATGGTTCAAGATACTGTTTCCAGATTTCCAGATAAACCTCTCCCGCATCTGTGCTGCGTCCAAGCCTCTTAACAATAGTCGGCGCTATATCATAGTATTCTCGAATGATCTGCATACCACCTTCGGAATTTGCCAGATATCCGTCACGGTAATTTCTCAGTGTTTCCAGTTCATAACAATGATCCGGCTTGCCGAGGCCCTCACAGACTGCAGTGGTTATATAGCACATCCGTGCTTTGAATCCGCCCTCAATATCTTCATATGATGATTTGCCAAGATCCATCTCCAGCCCGTTATCGTTCCACAAAACAATCATACGGTCTACGACTTTCTCACACACAGGTGTCCTGCCGTAACGCATCATCGGGATAATGAAAGACACCATTCCCATATTGTAATTCATCAGAATTTGTTCTTTCTTACGTTTGGATCCGGCTTTTTCCAGAATCTGATGCATGGCATCGGGAATCACGGACGCTACCTCTTCCACCGCCTCATCCGGATTATCAGCTTCTGCACACTCCCGTTCAATTGCATCAAAAAGGGGCTTGAATTCCTCATATTTGCTCTGGAACAAATCAGAATATGTACGTTTGTTAAATTCCTTCGCAAGAGGAACAGCCAGTTCGAACAATCTCTCCAGTTCTTCCTTCGTGTTATGAGTCATATCTGATTCCTCCATTCCGGAATTATTCTTCCCAGTTGTGGTACACTTCCTGCACGTCGTCATCATCCTCAAGAAGATCTAAGGTCTTCTGAATATTTTTGATATCTTCTTCACTTTCCAGTGTCACCCATGTCTGCGGGATCATGGTCACCTCCGCACTTGCCATCGGGATTCCTGCTTCCTCAAGTGCAAGACGGACCTCACTGAAATCATCCGGTGAAGTAAGGATCTCAAAGCTGTCTTCTTCCTCTGAGAAATCTTCTGCACCTGCATCCAGTGCCTGCATCATCAGATCATCCGCATCCAGTTCACATTCTTCCTTATCGATAATGATCTGTCCCTTCTTGTCAAACATGAAGGAAACGCAGCCGGAGGTTCCGATATTGCCTTTTCCTTTCGTAAAAGCGCTTCGTACATTTGACGCGGTACGGTTACGATTGTCAGTCAGCGCATCGACAATGATTGCTGTACCGTTCGGGCCATATCCTTCATAAACGATATGTTCATAATTGTTCGCGTCTCCATCTCCCGCTGCTTTCTTGATGCTTCGTTCGATATTGTCATTCGGCATATTATTTGCCTTTGCTTTTGCTATTGCATCGCGAAGTCTGCTGTTATTTGCAGGATCAGCTCCGCCGCCTTCCTTTACAGCAACTGCAATCTCACGGCCGATCTTCGTGAAGATTTTTCCCTTCGCAGCATCATTTTTTTCTTTTTTATGCTTGATATTCGCAAACTTTGAATGTCCAGACATTGTATTTACCTCTCTGTTCGTATAGTATTCACTAAAATATTAATCATTTTATTTTAGCACTCTTTTCGGTTCCTGACAAGAACCAACTGTTACTTCATCTTCATAATCCGTACTTTGCGGATGGTATTGTTATCAACTGACAGTACCTGGAACACATATCCTTCAAATTGTACCGTGCATTTTTCGTCTTCAGAGGGAATTCTGTCAAGGCAATCGATCAGATAACCATTGATCGTGTCATAATCCTCTTCTTCAAAATTAATGCCCAGTATTTCTTCCAGATCTTCAAGCTGTGCCATTCCGTCTACGATATATGTACCGTCCGGCTGACTTGTGATCAGCTCCTCTTCTTCATCATATTCATCCTGAATATTGCCGACGATCTCTTCGATGATATCCTCCATCGTAACAATTCCCACGGTCTGTCCGTATTCATCGAGAACGATGACCATGTGCCGTTTGTCTTTCTGCATCTGCTGAAACAACTTATCGATACTTTTTGTCTCAGGGACAAAGCTTACCGGCCGGATGATCTCTTTCAGATCCTTGATCCGGACATTTCTTAAAGAATCATCCAGATAACATTTCATGGCATCTCTGAGATGGACGATCCCGATAATATTATCAATATCCTCCTCATAGACCGGAAACCTGGAATTATTCTCTTCAAGAATAAATCTGATTGCATCTGAAAGTGTTGTATTTCCGTCCAGGCCCACAATATTTTTACGATGGGTCATGATATCTTTTGCTTCAGAATCCATATATCCGAAAACATTACAGATCATCTTCATTTCGCGCTTTGCAAGAACACCTTTCTGATAGCCTTCCTCAATCTTCTCTATAATTTCTTCAGCCACCCGCTCCTGATCTTCATTTTCCGAAAAGACTCTTCTCATTTTCTGAAGTAAACTATTGCCTTCTTCCATAATTATTTCAGTTTCTCCTTTACTATGTATGAAGCATCAGACTGACACACAATGCCTCATCAACTTTTCTCATCAGTTCCCGGTCCACATGACAGACTAAATCTTTCAGTCGCTGCTTGTCGATTGTGCGTATCTGCTCCAGCAGGACTACAGAATCCTTCACGATTTTGTACCGTCCCGAATCGATTTCAACATGTGTAGGCAGTTTTGCCTTATTCATTCGGGATGTTATAGCTGCACAAATCACAGTTGGGCTGTGCCTGTTGCCTATATCGTTCTGGATGATCAGCACCGGACGGATGCCTCCTTGTTCTGAGCCGACTACCGGACTTAAATCTGCATAATAGATATCTCCACGTCTTACCTGCACTTCATTCACTCTCCGATTTCAAGATACAAGAAGTATTCCCATCTTTCATCAGAAGTATTCCATGCATACTTTTCATTCTTATAATATTCTATTCAAAATAATCTATCTGCCTTACTACCTCTCCGCCGCGAATATATTCCCGGGGAACACGTTTATTGATGTCACAGACAAATTCATAATTAAACCTTCCGGATAATTCACTTAACGTTTCAACCGGAAGATACACCCCTTCATTTTCACCAATCAGGGTAACCTTATCTTCAAACTTCACATCGGGAATATCTGTCACGTCAACCATGAACTGGTCCATGCAGACTCTTCCAACGATCGGCGCTTTCTTCCCATGAATCAAAACATATCCTTTATTGGACAGACTCCTGGGATACCCGTCACCGTACCCGGCCGGTACTGTTGCAATCTGCATTCTCCGATCCGCTACAAAGGTTCCACCATAGCTGACGGCAGTCCCTTTTTCAATCCATTTCAAATATGTGATATGGGAAATCAATTCCATAGCCGGTTTCAATGGAACCGAATCTTTTCTCACTTCCTCAGAAGGGTACATACCGTAAGTAGATATGCCCGCTCTCACAAGATTCAGATTCAATTCCGGCTGATCGATGATCGCAGCACTGTTTGATACATGAAGTAGTGGAAAATGGATACCCCTTTTCTCCAGTTCTTCTTTAACCCGGATATATGAAGTAAATTGCTGATCTGTGATCTCCTTATTTTTCTCATCAGCCCGCGAAAAATGTGTAAACATTCCTTCCAGCTCTACACATGGAAGATGACTGATCTTTTCGATTGCGTTCACGCTTACGTCATCCGGCGCAAATCCGAGTCTGGACATTCCGGTATCAATCTTAATATGAAAGATTGCATTCATTCCCAGTTCTTCTGCTTTTGCCGATGCCAGAGCTGCCAGTTCACCGTCATAGACCGTCATACGGATCTGATGCCGAATCATCGCTTCCATCTGATCCGGGAAAATGCATCCGAGGCAAAGAATCGGTTTTCCAATCCCAGCTTTTCGAAGTAGGATCCCTTCTTCCAATGTTGCCACAGCATATCCCCATACGTACTCCACATCTTCTAACATTTCTGCAATCGGTACGGCACCATGTCCGTATCCGTCCGTTTTCACGACAACGATCATCCGCGCATCGTTTTTAATATTACGATACATCATTTGCATGTTATACATTACTGCATCAAGATCGATCACTGCACGCAGTCTGTTATATGTCTTCATTTCAAGTTTTCCTCCAAAGTTTTTAGTGTTCTGCCAAGCCCCCGGATGAGATCTTCAGCAAGCACACTGTAGGATCCACATTCTTCTCTTGCCGTATCTCCGGCAAGGCCGTGCAGATATACTCCCAACACAGCCGCGTCAAAAGTCGGGAGGTTCTGAGCCATCAGGCCTGCAATCGTTCCTGCCAGCACGTCACCGGAACCGGCCTTCGCCATTGCTGCATTTCCGGATGAATTCAGAAACGTCGGATGTCCGCAAGCTGCGACGAGTGTTCTGCTGTCTTTCATGGCACAAACGACCTGCATTTTTTCAACAAACTCACGTAGAAGAGCGTTCCTATGATTCTTTAGTTCTGCAACAGGATATCCTGTCAATCTTGACATTTCTTTCATATGAGGTGTCAGCACATACTGTTCTTTCTGGCGCGCCCATTTTCTTCGCTCTTCTTCGGTAAATTCCGCAAGAAGATTGAGACCGTCCGCATCAATCACACACGGCTTCCGGTTCATTTCCAGCGTCATTTTAAAAAGTCTCCGCGAATACTCTGAAATTCCAAGTCCGCATCCGATGCAAACCACATCTGCCCATTGAAGCAGATCTGGAAGTTCCCGGAAACAATCTAAGGCCATCTCATCATAAGTCGTGATAATAGCTTCCGGCAGAAGCTGCTGAAGAATCTGTCTGTTGGATTCTTCCGTGTATATCCGTACAAGGCCTGCGCCTACCATGTACGCCGCATGGGCACTTAAGTACGCTGCCCCCGACATTCCCCTACTTCCGGCAATAAGAAGAACCCTTCCATAGCTTCCTTTATTGGAATCCGGCTTTCTCTCCGGCATCCTGGAAATCACATCCTGTTTTTCCAGCATAAAATAAAGATCGTCCCGGTTTTCAAAGCCCGGATCCGTAATGCCGATATCCTTTACCAGTACTTTCCCCGCATACTCGGAACCCGGAAAGAAAACCTGACCTGCCTTAGCGTATGCAAACGTGACTGTCAAATCAGCCCGGAACGCACATCCCAGTACTTCCCCGGTGTCAGCGGAAATTCCGGACGGAGTATCAATCGCAACTTTGTATCCCTGATACCGGTTCATTTGTTCAATCACATTCTGGTAATGTCCTTCGATATTTCGGCAAAGCCCGATTCCAAATACGGCATCTATAATAACACTATATTCCTTCTCCGGTAAAGTGTTTCCTACAGACACGCCCAGATTTTCCAGAATATGCATCTGCTGCTTCGTTTCTTCACTCCTGGATTCCAATTTTCCGGCAAAACACACATCGACCCTTTTTCCTTCTTCGGCAAGCAGTCTTGCCACCGCGAATCCGTCTCCACCGTTGTTGCCGGAGCCGCATACCACCAGTGCATAGGACAGATCAATCTGCTCTTCTTTCATTGCAGCCATACACTGAAGCGCCGCACGTTCCATCAGTACCAGCGAAGGAATCCCGATCTCATGAATCATTCTTCCGTCCGCCGCTTTCATCTGTTCAGCTGTCAATATATATTTCATATTCTCACCTTCCAATACGCAATAAAGAGCCCCGCAGCCGGAACTCTTCTCTCATTACGCCGATTCAGGCAAAATGTGTGTAACACATTCTGTCGAATTATGAATTATCTGTATGTTCCATATTATAACGTGTTATATTGTATGAAAGTCTCATCAGACTCTCCGATAAATGCACGTTCTCAACAATAATATTATCCGGAAGATTCAAATCTGTATGTGCAAAATTCCAGATCGCCCGCACACCATTATCAACCAGAACATTCGCAACATCTATGGCTCTTGTCTTCGGAATCGCAAGTACTCCGATTTCAATATCATTCTTCTGAATAAAATCACTCAGTTCATCCATCATCCGGATCTCCACACCGCGGATCGTAATTCCCACAAGTCGTGGATTCACGTCAAATAATCCTTTTAATACAAAACCTCTTTTTTCAAATGCTGCATAATTAGCCAGTGCCTGTCCAAGATTACCGGCACCGATAATGACCATGTTATGTTGGTTGTCCAGTCCCAGAATTTTCCCTATTTCCGTATATAAGTATTTTACATTATACCCGTATCCCTGTTGTCCAAATCCACCAAAATTATTAAGGTCCTGACGAATCTGGGATGCAGTTACTTTCATTCTCTTGCTCAAATCGTTGGAGGATATTCGTTCCACACCGTGTTCCAGCAATTCGCCAAGATAACGATAGTATCTCGGAAGTCTTCTGATTACTGCCTGAGATATTTCTCTTTCTTCCACCTGACATCCACCTTCCATTCTTATTCTAAATTTCATTATATAAAAATGACATAAAAAAGTCAAACTTAATAGTTGTTTTTTATTGTATTTCCGATATAATGAGGTAGACAGTACCTATTTCTACAGTATAAGGAGGTTTGAAAATGATACTGGCATGCCACAATTTAACGAAATCCTTTGGGGAGCAGGTTATTGTGAATAAAGGCTCCTTTCATATAGAAGACCGTGAGAAAGCGGCGCTGGTCGGTCTGAACGGCGCCGGGAAATCCACAATTTTGAAAATGATCGTCGGTGAATTGAATAGTGATGACGGTGATGTAATTCTTACCAAAGGAAAAACAATGGGCTATCTTGCCCAGCACCAGGACCTGATGAGCGGGAATACCATTTACGAAGAAGTCCGCACCGCCAAATCTGAGATTATCGAAATGGAACGTCAGATTCGTGCACTGGAACTGGAAATCAGTACGCTGACCGGTGACGCACTTCAGATGAAACTTGACACTTATCATAGACTTACCGCTGCATTTGAACGTGCTGACGGCTATTCTTATAAAAGCGAACTGGTCGGTGTTCTTAAAGGCCTTGGGTTTACTGAGGATGAATTTCAGAAACCGGTGGACGCCCTTTCCGGCGGCCAGAAGACACGTGTTTCCCTCGGCAAACTTCTGCTGACGAAACCGGATATTTTGCTGCTGGATGAGCCTACCAATCACTTGGATATGAATTCAATCGCATGGCTTGAGAACTACCTGCTGAATTACTCCGGTGCAGTGCTCATCGTCTCCCACGACCGTTATTTTTTGAATCGTGTCGTAACGAAAGTGCTGGAGATTGAAAACGGTACACTGATGACATATATGGGAAATTATTCAGATTATGCCCAGAAGAAACAGCAGCTCAGAGACGCAAGGCTGAAAGAATATCTGAATCAGCAACGGGAAATCAAGCATCAGGAGGCAGTCATCGAAAAGCTTCGTTCCTTCAACCGGGAGAAATCAATCCGACGTGCGGAAAGCCGGGAAAAGCTGTTAAACAAAATCACACCTGTTGAAAAACCGGTTGAGCTGAATACCGATATTCATTTAAGCCTGGAGCCTTCCTGTGTGAGCGGGAACGACGTGCTTCGCGTTGAAGGCCTTGGAAAATCATTTGCTCCCCAGGTCCTTTTTCAGGATGTCAGCTTCGAGATTAAGCGAGGTGAACATGTAGCCATCGTAGGTGATAACGGAACAGGGAAAACGACACTGCTTAAGATTTTGAACAATGTGATCGCGGCGGATTCGGGAAGCTTTACACTGGGAACCAATGTACATATCGGTTACTACGATCAGGAACATCACGTACTTCACATGGAAAAAACGATCTTTGAAGAGATCTCCGATGATTATCCGACACTTACGAATACACAGATCCGGAATGTTCTAGCTGCATTTTTATTCACAGGCGATGATGTATTTAAGATGATCGGTGATTTGAGCGGCGGAGAACGCGGACGAGTATCTCTTGCAAAGCTGATGCTCTCCGAGGCGAACTTCCTGATTTTGGACGAGCCTACGAACCACCTGGACATCGCTTCGAAAGAAATTTTGGAAAATGCATTGAATGAGTACACCGGAACCGTACTTTATGTGTCCCATGACCGTTATTTCATCAACCAGACAGCCACGCGTATTCTTGACCTGGTGAACCATACTTTTGTAAATTATATTGGAAACTACGATTACTATCTCGAAAAGAAAGAGGAACTCACGACGGCATACGCCGGTGGCAATATTTCAGACAAGCAATCTACGAATGAAGGCACTTCTTCAATGTCCCAGTCCAAAATGAGCTGGCAGGAACAGAAAGAAGAACAAGCAAGAATCCGGAAGCGTCAGAACGAACTGAAAAAGACGGAAGAACGCATTACCCGGCTGGAAGAACGAAACCAGGAGATCGATACGCTTCTTATGCAGGAAGAAATCTATACCAATTCCGTCCGGTGTCAGGAACTGGCAAAGGAAAAGGCTGCAAATGAAGAAGAGCTGGAAGAACTCTATGAAAAATGGGAAGAGCTGGCTGAATAACTGTTAAAAACGCGCCTTATCGGCGCGTTTTTCCTGTTTTTATTTACAATCTCTCAGCGATCGCTTTGATAAAATCTTCGCTGTTCAATACAGTCGGATTTGGAAGCGTCGTGATCAGTGCAAGATCTTTAGTCATATTTCCGCTTTCAATTGTATCGATCGTTGCCTTTTCCAGCTTATCGGCAAAATCCATCAGCTCCTGATTTCCATCCATCTCACCACGTTTTCTGAGTGCCCCCGTCCATGCAAAGATCGTTGCCACGGAGTTAGTAGATGTTTCTTCTCCTTTCAGGTGCTTGTAATAGTGCCGCTGTACCGTTCCGTGTGCTGCCTCATATTCATAGTATCCTTCCGGAGATACCAGCACGGAAGTCATCATGGCCAGTGATCCGAATGCGGAAGAAACCATGTCACTCATCACATCACCGTCATAGTTCTTACATGCCCAGATATAACCGCCTTCAGACTTCATCACACGTGCTACGGCATCGTCGATCAGCGTATAGAAATACTCGATTCCGGCTTCTTCAAACTTCTCTTTGTAATCTGCATCAAAAATCTCCTGAAAAATATCTTTAAAGGTATGGTCGTATTTCTTGGAAATCGTATCTTTCGTTGCAAACCAGAGATCCTGTTTCGTATCCAGTGCATAGTTAAAACAGCTTCTTGCAAAACTCTCGATTGACTGATCAATATTATGCATGCCCTGAACAATTCCGGATCCGGTAAAATTATGAACCAGCTCTCTCGTCTCGGTTCCGTCCTCTGCGGTATAAACCAGTTCTACCTTTCCGGCACCCGGGATCTTCATTTCAGAACCTTTGTAAACATCCCCGTAAGCATGTCTTGCAATCGTGATCGGCTTTTTCCAGTTCTTTACACAAGGTTCAATTCCTTTTACAACGATGGGTGCACGGAATACAGTACCGTCAAGGATCGCACGAATGGTTCCATTCGGGCTCTTCCACATTTCTTTCAGATTATACTCTTTCACACGGGCTGCGTTCGGAGTGATCGTTGCACATTTTACTGCAACCTTATATTTCTTCGTTGCGATTGCAGAATCCACAGTAACCTGATCGTTTGTCTCGTCTCTGTGTTTCAGGCCCAGATCATAATATTCTGTCTTCAAATCAATATACGGAAGAAGAAGATGCTCCTTGATCATCTTCCACAGGATCCTTGTCATCTCATCTCCGTCCATCTCAACAATTGGTGTCGTCATCTGAATCTTGCTCATGCTTACTCTTCCTTTCTTTTGCCTGTTATTCCTGCTCAATATGAAGATTCTCCATAACATTCAGGATATGAATATGTGCCAGTTCTTCTGCACGGTCCGCATCTCCGGTCCGTAGTGCATTCAGGATCTCCCGGTGTTCTTCCAGAGATTTTTTTGCCCTGTCTTCTTTCTTCACGGATCGTTTTCTTGCCACCTGAACATATTTATGAAAATCAGAAAGAATATGTCTGAGTATCCGGCTCTGACTTGCGTCATAAAGAACCTCATGAAACTTTCCGTCAAGTTCTGCAAGCTGTTCGGCATTTCCACGATCCAAGTGGTATTCTGTAAGAAGCAGGACTTCTTCCATTTCCTGAATCTGCTCCTCTGAAATGTGCTCAGCCGCCCAACGTGCACATAGGCCTTCAAGCATGGAACGCGTCATATAGATATCATGCACGTCCTTCTCCGTAATGCCCGTCACATAGGCCCCTTTGTTCGGAATAATGTGAACCAGCCCCTCCAGCTCCAGCTGACGGAGTGCTTCCCGAACCGGCGTCCTGCTGACTCCAAGTTCCTTACCCAGTGTTGCTTCTCGTAATTCTTCATTTTCCTTAAATTTGCCTTTCAGAATGTCCTCGCGGATCTCCTGAAAAACCTGTCCCCTCAGTGAATATTTATCCATGATTCTGCTCCTGAAAACTATATTTTTTGTTGGGGTCAATATAAAATCTGACCCAAGTAAACCTGGCCCATTTTTGTATCATTGTATACAACGATACATTTATTGTCAATAGGCTAGATTATTTTTTCTGCTACATCCGTTTTTCATACTTCATCAATGTCTTGATGTATTTTACCAACTGCTGGTATCGCATTTCCATCGTCTGTGCATTTTCTGTAAAATCCATACTCTGCGCAGCGGCGGAAAGGAATTCATCTGTGAGTTCTGTTTTATATTTTTGAAGGAACCGCAGTTTTTCTTCGTTGCTGCTCAGATCAAGAAATCGCATGATCAGACTCTGTTCCTCCTCATCCGCCACTGCGGTCTCTTCCTCCAGTTCAAACCGATATTCCTGATCTGCATCCGGGAATTTTCTCTTATCGACCTGCTCCAGAAACATTTCCAAAGGTCGTGCAAATACCGGATGTTCTCCGTAAAGTCCTTCATAGACGACAAGCTCTTCTGCACGCTCTGTATGCTTTGCAATTGCAAGTACGCGATAACGATTCCCTTTAAAATGTCTGTAACACTCACCGACTTTCGGCATTCTGCCTTGTTTCATGATTCTCATCCCTTATCTAATAGAGTTTGGCACTGATTGTTTTAGGACGGAATCCTTCTCGCTCCAATGCCTGAATAATTCTGTTTTTGTGTTCCGTTCCAAATGCTTCCATGGTGACTCTGAGTTCAACGGCAGCATTTCGATTAATGCTGACAAACTGATTATGCTCCAGTTTAATTACATTTCCCTGTTCATCAGCAATTGTCTTTGCGACGCGCACAAGTTCACCCGGTTTATCCGGAAGAAGTACGGATACAGAAAAAATACGGTCTCTCTGAATCAATCCATGCTGTACGATGGATGACATGGTAATGACATCCATATTACCGCCGCTTAAGATACAAACAACCTTTTTGCCTGTCAGATCCATCTGTTTTAAAGCAGCCACAGAAAGAAGTCCTGAGTTTTCGACAACCATTTTGTGATTCTCGACCATATCAAGGAATGCACCGACCAGTTCATCATCTTCTACTGTAAGGATATCGTCTACATTTTCCATAACATACTGAAGCGTCTTTTCACCAACTGTTTTTACAGCGGTACCATCTGCGATCGTATTTGCGCTCGGAAGAGTCACAACATGGCCTGCCGCTACGGCCGCTTTCATACTGGCTGCTGCTGCCGGTTCCACACCGATCACTTTGATCTTAGGATTCAGCATTTTCGCAAGTGTAGAAATACCCGTGATCAGTCCGCCTCCGCCGATCGGCACAAAGATATAATCGACCGTCGGAAGTTCCTGCACGATTTCCATCGCGATCGTTCCCTGTCCTGTTGCAACATCAAGATCATCAAACGGATGAACAAATGTATAGCCGTGCTCCTCCGCCAGCTCATAAGCCTTTGCACAGGCATCATCATAGACATCTCCGTGAAGTATCACTTCCGCTCCGTAACTCTTGGTACGATTGACTTTGATGAGTGGGGTAACGGTCGGCATAACGATGGTAGCCTTACATCCAAAGGCTTTTGCGGCATATGCGACACCCTGTGCGTGGTTTCCTGCGGATGCAGCGATCAGTCCTCTGGCGCGTTCTTCCTCTGACAAGGTACTGATCTTATAATAAGCGCCTCTGAGCTTATAGGCACCTGTATACTGCATGTTTTCCGGTTTCAGATATACTTTAGCTCCGGTCTGTGCGCTTAAATGCTCACTGTAAACCAGTTTGGTAGGTTTGGTGACCCGTTTTACAATCTCGCTTGCTTCTTCAAATTTCTCTAACGTTAACATGTCTCTTCTCCTTCTTCTGTCGTAAATAAAGCGTTTACAAACTGATCTGAATCAAATTTCTGCAGATCATCAATGGATTCTCCCACTCCGATATATTTAACAGGTATTCCGAGTTCTGCCTGAATCGCAACGGCAATTCCTCCTTTTGCGGTACCGTCCATCTTCGTCAGAATGATACCGGTAATGTCTGCAACTTCACTGAATTCTCTGGCCTGTGCAAGTGCATTCTGACCGGTCGTTCCATCCAGCACGACCAGAGTCTCGCGGTACGCTTCCGGATATTCTCTCTCCAGCACACGATTGATCTTCTTCAGCTCTTCCATCAGATTCTTTTTATTATGAAGTCTTCCCGCCGTATCACACAGCAGTACGTCGGCCTTTCTCGCTTTAGCAGCCTGGACCGCATCATAAACGATGGCTGCCGGATCCGCTCCTTCCTGCCCGCCGATCAGATCGGCCCCGGAACGGTTTGCCCATTCTCTCAGCTGTTCACCGGCTGCCGCACGGAATGTATCTGCTGCCGCAAGGACAACTTTTTTGTTCTGGTCTCTCAGTTTTCCCGCTAGCTTTCCAATGGTTGTCGTCTTGCCAACCCCATTTACTCCAATCACCAGAACTACCGATGTTCTTTCTTCAAATTCATAAGCCGTCTCTCCTACATACATCTGTTCTTTGATGCTGTCGATCAGAAGCTGCTTACATGCGATCGGCTCTTTGATGTGCTGCTCTTTAACTTTTTTGCGCAGATCCTCAAGAATCGCATAAGTGGCCTTTACTCCCAGATCTCCCATGATCAGAATTTCTTCCAGCTCTTCATAAAAGTCTTCGTCAATATTGGTAAATCCGTGGAAAATACTGTCAATGCCCGATACAATATTGTTTCTGGTCTTAGTAAGCCCGGACACAAGTCGTTTAAAAAATCCCATTTTCTCTTCAGCCATATAATGCCTCCCATTCTACTGATCCAGTTCATTTTCCAGAAGATCGACAGACACAAGCGTAGACACGCCTTTCTCCTGCATGGTAATACCGTAGAGGCGGTCTGCCGCCGTCATGGTACCTCTACGATGCGTGATCACAATGAACTGTGTATATTTTGTAAGTTTATGTAAATACTGTGCAAATCTGGTTACATTGGAATCATCCAGTGCTGCTTCGATCTCATCCAGCAGACAGAAGGGCGATGGTTTCAGATTCTGGATCGCAAAAAGCAGCGCAATCGCGGTCAACGCCTTCTCTCCACCGGAAAGCTGCATCATATTCTGCAGTTTCTTGCCCGGTGGCTGTGCGATGATCCGGATGCCCGCTTCCAGAACATCTTCATCCTCCATCAGCTCCAGTGTACCCTTTCCTCCACCAAATAGTTCTTTGAAAACCTGATTGAATTCCTGCGCGATACGCCCGAACTGCTCGGTGAACTGTTTTCTCATCGCTTCATCCAGTTCCTCGATAATCTTCGTAAGTGTTGTCTCCGCTTCGACCAGATCGTCATGCTGACCTTTCAGGAACTCATATCGTTCCGCAAGATTTTTAAAATCCTCTATTGCATTGACATTGACCGAACCGAGTGCTTTAATTTCTGCCTTCAATTCCTGGATCCGCTTCTTCATCATAGACAGATCTGTCAGATTTTCATCTCGTATCTCAAGAGCCCTGTTGTAAGTAAGTTCATACTCTTCCCACATATAATTGATCTGTTTTTCAGATGCTTCCTCATAGCCGGTTTTCCGGCTGTCCAGACGGAAAACTTCCTTGTCCAGTTCTGCCATATGTTTCGACAATTCGTCCCTTTTTCCAAGGAAAGCCTTGTTCTTCTGATTCAGTTTCTCGCGTTTTTCACGCGATTCTTCAATCTGGGTTTTCAATTCCGTAAAGAGTTCTCCTGAATCATCGATGGTCTTTCGAATTTCTGCGATCTGCTTTTCTTTCTCTTCAATTTCACCGGAGTTCTCGCCCTTGCTTGCATCTAAGGATGCCAGTTCTTCCTCAAATTTCACAATTTCTTCACTGATACGATTCAGATTCTCCTCAATGAATGCATTCTTCTGATCCAGGGCTGCATAAGTCAGATGGATATTTTCATTTTTTTGTACGGCAGTGCTTTCTTCCGCTCGCTCTTTTTCCAACTGCATCTGCAGTTCATCGACTTTTGTTGAAAGCTCTTTTTCCAATTGCTCACTGGTTTCCAGTTCTACCTGAATAGATTCCTGGTTTTCTTCGATTTCATGCACGCGGTGTTCCAGTTCTTCCCGCTCTTTATGCATGCCTTCTGTATTTTCTCTGGTGTACTTCTGTTTCGCATCCACCTGATCCAGATTCATTTTTGCAGTATTCTGTTCGACATAATCCTTCTGCAGGTTTTGTTGTATTTCTTCTACTTTTGCATAAAGCTCCGCACGCTTCGAACGGGCAGCATCGACTTCCGCCTGTGCTCCCTTCATCTCGTTCTCAAGGAGCAGTACTGTTTTCTCAAACTCTTCGATTTCGCGCCTTCTGCTGAGCAGATTGCTGCTGTTCTTAAATGCCCCTCCACTCATAGCACCGCCCGGGTTCATAAGATCTCCTTCCAGAGTTACAATTCGCAAAGTCTGATGGTATTTCCTTGCAAGTGCAATTCCAGTATCAATATGGTCCACCACAAGCGTTCGCCCCAGAAGATGAGCTGCAAGTTTTTCAAACTTCGGCTCCACGCTGACCAGTGTGTCTGCTGTTCCGATCACACCTTTTTCTTTTAATACTTCCGGTTTCCCGATTCCCTGTCCGGGCCGGATAGCAGTCAGTGGGAGAAAGGTTGCACGTCCAAATTTATTTTTCTTCAGATAACCGATCATCTCTTTAGCAGTTTCTTCATCCGAAGTTACAATGTTCTGGATACTTCCGCCAAGAGCCGTCTCGACAGCGATTTCATATTTTTTATCTACTTTGATGATATCTGCAACAACTCCGACGAGCCCCGGAACACTGCTTTTTTTCTCCATAACTTTCCGGATGCTGTTTCCGTATCCATCATAGCGATCGGTAATATTTTTCAGAGACTCAAGTCTGGACTGTTCCCTGTGAAATGCAGTCTGCCCAATCCGGAGTTTTTCATTCTTATCCGCAATTTCCTTCTGCATTCTCTCAATATCAGCTTCATAAGCTTTCACTTTATTCACAGAATCTACGATTTTTTGGGAAATGCGTCTCAGTTCATCCTCATAGATCTTACGCTCGTCACGATGCCGCTGGGCATCACTCTCAGCTTCTACCAGTCGTTTATAAAGCTGCGCTCTCTGCACCTTGATCTGTTCCAGCATCGTATCATAATGCTGGAGTTTCGCTTTCGTAGAAGCTCGGCCGTTCAGTACTTCCATGATTTCATTCTGATGGTGTTCAATCTTCGCGGTGATCTGTGCAATCTGGGACTGAACTGAAACAAGTACAGTCTTAGCCTGTTCCTGCCTTGCCTCTTCCGAAGACAGCTTCTCTGCGATTTCTTTATGTTCTTTTTCCAGTGTCTTTTTCTGTTTTATACGTTCTTCCAGTTCGAGATCAATCGTTCTGGCCCGCTTCTCATAATGTTCATCATTCATGCGGGCACTCTTGATCTGCTCCTTAAGGAGCTCGATCTGGCCTTCCAGCTGCTGCTTCAAGAGTGTCGTCTCATTCAACTGACTCTTTGCCTTCTCAATAGACGCATCGATCTCATCTACCTGATTCTCAATGAGCTCGTATTCGTTCTTCATATCCTCATACTGCTGATTTGCCTCATCAAGCTCATTCTTTGCAATTGTAAGCTTCTGGTCCACATCTTTCATCTGCTCTTTCAGACGCATCGTTTCCATAAGAAACATATTGATGTCGTACCGCTTCAGTTCTTCTTTCTTCTTCAAGTAAATCTTCGCTGTCTCTGCCTGTTTCTGCAAAGGCCCGAACTGTTTCTCCAGCTCTCCGAGAATATCATTGACACGAACCAGATTCTGCTGCTCTTCTTCCAGCTTTTTCAGAGACATATTTTTCCGTCGTTTAAACTTTACGATACCAGCCGCTTCATCAAAGAGTTCTCTTCGTTCTTCCGGTTTACCGTTCAGAATCTTATCAATCTGTCCCTGCCCGATGATCGAATATCCTTCTTTACCGATACCCGTATCGTAGAACATCTCATTAATATCCTTAAGACGGCAGGCGCTTCCATTGATCAGATACTCGCTTTCCCCTGAACGATACAGTTTTCTCGTAACCTTGACCTCTTCAAAGTCCACCGGCAGTTTATGATCCGAATTATCCAGTGTAATGGCAACCGACGCATAGCTGAGCGGTTTCCTGTTCTCTGTCCCCGAAAAAATAACGTCCTGCATACTTCCTCCGCGAAGCTGCTTAATTCTTTGTTCTCCAAGAACCCACCGAACGGCATCCGATACATTGCTCTTTCCGCTCCCGTTTGGACCCACGATTCCAGTAATACCGTTATGAAACTCAAATACAATCTTATTCGCAAACGATTTGAATCCCTGTATCTCTATACTTTTTAAATACATGCTTCACCTGCTAAGCCTTTCTGTTTTTCAGTTTCAAAATCGCCTGATAAGCAGCCTCCTGTTCCGCAGCCTTCTTGGTGCGGCCGATTCCCTGTCCGTAAGTCGTATCCCCGATCCGGACCTCCACCTGGAAGGATTTATTGTGATCCGGTCCCACTTCACCGACAAGCTCGTAACAGATTCTCTTCTCTGAATTTCCCTGGACAAGTTCCTGCAAGATAGTCTTGCTATCATAAAAGAGTCTTTTTCCTTCCAGATCATTTAACACATGGTTCAAAATGAACTCTTTTGCATTAGCAAAACCACCATCCAGATATATAGCGCCGATCAAGGCCTCCAGCGCATCCGAAGTGATTGAATCCCTCTTCCTTCCCCCGGTTGCATCTTCTCCCTTTCCCAACAGAAGGAAATCTCCCAGATCCAGATCACGCGCACAGAAAGCAAGCGCCTTTTCACATACCATACTGGCACGAAGCTTCGTCAGCTCCCCTTCCGGCATCTTTGGATTTTCGAAAAATAAATATTCACTTGAGACCAGTTCCAGTACTGCATCCCCCAGGAATTCCAGCCTTTCATTGCAGTCTGTCTTTTTCAGGCGTTTTTCGTTCACATAAGAGCTGTGCGTCATCGCATGTTTCAGAAGACCTTCATCCGAAAAACTGTAACTGATTTTTTTCTCCAATTCTTTTAAATTTCTGCTCATATTATCCTCTTCTAAAAGAAAAAGCCCTATTACGGGCTTTTCCTTTATTATGCCTAATTAATTGCGTTCTTAATCTGCTCAACTGCGTCACCGACAGTTGCAATCTTCTCCGCATCTTCGTTATCAATTTCAATATCAAAAGTATCTTCAATTCCCATAATAATCTGGAAAATATCCAAGGAATCTGCTCCCAGATCGTCCACAAATGTTGTGTCCGGAGTAATTGTATCCGGGTTGCATCCTAATACATCGGCGATAATTTCTTTTAATTTCTCAAATTCCATAACTGTTGCCCTTTCTTTCCTTACATATTAGCCGGTTCTTCACCAGCCTGAATACATTCTTTGATTTTTTCATTGATACGCTGTTCCTTAAATGTCACGCACTGTAAAATAGAATTGCAGACTTCTTTAGAAGTGGAACTTCCATGCGTCTTCACAACCAGTCCGTTAAGACCAAGCAGCGGAGCGCCTCCATATTCACTGGCATCAAAATCCTTCATCGTGGATTTCAGCGCCGGCTTCACCAGAAGTGCGCCAATTTTGCTGCGGAGGCTCGTCATCATTCCTTTCTTCATCTTACTGATCAGAACAGAACCGACTCCTTCGTACAGTTTCAGAATAACATTGCCGACGAACGCTTCACAGACGATCACATCGGCCTGACCATGCGGAATCTCTCTCGCTTCAATACTTCCCGTGAAATTGATATCCCTGCATTCTTTCAAAAGCGGAAATGTCTCCTTCACCAACGCATTCCCTTTTTCTTCTTCCGCACCGATATTCACGATTCCAACCTTTGGATTCTTGACACCCATCACGTGTTTCATGTAAATGGAACCCATTTTTGCGAACTGTACCAGATGCGATGGTCTTGCATCCACATTCGCTCCACAGTCGATCAGAAGAGCAAATCCCTTCTCCGTTGGAATCAGCGGTGCAAGGGGCGGCCTTTCGACTCCCTTGATGCGTCCTACCAGAAGCTGCCCTCCGGCCAGCACTGCTCCGGAGCTTCCTGCCGAAACAAACGCGTCTGCTTTCTTCTCCTTCACAAGTTTCAGCCCGACCACTATGGATGAGTCTTTCTTCCTTCGGATCGCCATGACCGGCGGTTCCGCGGTCTCAATCACCTCTGTCGTGTTCACAATGGTGATCTGTTCTTTGTTGTAAGTATATCCGGCAAGTTCGTCTGCTATGACTTCTTCTTTTCCTGTCAGAATTACCTGAATATCGTCGCGCTTCTGCACAGCTTCGACTGCACCTTTTATGATCTCCTTCGGTGCGTTATCTCCACCCATCGCATCCACTGCGATCTTTGTCATTTCCTTCATACTGTTACCTCCTGACATATCTGGACCGGTACAAAGCCCGATCTTGATATGCTTTACAACTAAAAACTATAATACTAAACATTGTTCTAAAAATCAATAGAATTGTGAAAGGATATCCGGGTCTCATGACCGTTTTTATGGATACGCAATCCCCATTCTGGTCCCCAGCGTGACTACTGCCGCATTCGGCGAATACGTTCCGAACAGATTTGCGACTGCCTGGGCATCATTTGTAATGAAGACCGTCACTTGTCTTTCGCAAATTTCAGAAAGTTCATTTTCCAGATATTCCCCGTAAAATTCCGCCAGAAGTCTGAGACTTTTGTAGTACCCTCTGTCTGCAATCTTCCCATCAAGAAGATTATTAGCCATGCAGATACTGACCTCGCAGCTTTTGGAATCCTCCCCGAATGCTTTCATTGTATCGCAGACCGTATCTACGATTACTTTATGAATACATTCGGCAGTTCCGATCGTATCCGGCATACTGCTGAAATCCTCATGCAGCCGGTTCGAGAGTTCTGCCAGTTCATAATCCTCTCCCTTACGGATCGCTCTGCCGCGCTTGATCGCTGTATTTCCAAAATCAAAGACATACACCGTCTTTCCGGTAATCCCCTGCGCCTTCGCACATCCCATCAGAGAAATCGTCTTGACTGTCTCATTGCAACAAAAACGTATCGTCGGAAACTGCCATTTTGTTTTCTGAAATTCAGATAAATATTTCAGATATTCCATGACTTTATGCTCCAGAAATGCTCCGGTTTCTCCTGCGGCAACTCTCCCGACAAAAAAGACATGCGTACAGGATTTCCAGAAGCGCCAGTCAGCTTCCGTAAGTTCATTCTTCTTTCGGCCTTCTGTTCCTTCTTTTAAGGAAAAGATCATGCAAGCAAGACCCAGGCTGAGACGATCCAAAATTCTTTCCGCTTTCTTCCGGTTCTCATCGGATTCTACGAGCTGTTCATTCAGAAAACTTGCAATATTATGATCTTCCACATCATGAAAAGCAGGAAATTCGCTGCTCACTTCGTCAGCCAGATGACGATAGGCATAGATATCACTTCCTTTAATACCATCCAATGCCCGGAGCGATGGCAAATCACTCTTATTATAATCACGATCAAAACTTACAATATAATCATTCAGCGAAAGGTAGGACTGTGATCCATCCGGGAGATATTTAAAACATTTGTTGTTCATAGCTTCTCCTTCCGTTTTCATTCTCATCAATCATTCCACCGATAAATTTGTTTCCATCTTATCATAACAGACCATTTTATTCAAGAAACAGCACATGTTCTTAACGATTTATCCGCTTCACTTTAACATCTTCATCCATGATCTTGCCCCGCTCCCATAGTTCCCTCTCTATGATGGGTTCATGTTCATTCGAAAAATAATAACTTTGATACAGTACCGACGGATCCGGTCGCTGATGGCTCTGCTTTCATCCTGTGCGATCGCTCCGAGGATACAAAGAAACAGTTCATTCCTTTCCGTCTCGCTTGATTTGACCACCTTTTACCCGATTGGTTACGGCAGATGTTGTCCTCTCTGCAATACGCGACATACTCAAACTTATTGATTGTTCGCCCCTTTGCTCCATTTCCATTACAGAAACTTCTTCACTACTATGGGCTCGGCTGACTTCTCACAGTTCGTTGTTACTAGGCTAATGGAACCTCTGTGAGACCTCCACGCTTAAGGTGCACGCTCTTTCTCTCCATATATCCGCCACATTTACTCTGCTACTACAAAAGTGGTAGTTATTAGACTTTGTTGAATTAATCCAACTTATCTCTCGTAGCCTAGCCTTATATGTGATTTCTGTTCGTCGGACCAGAGATTTGCCTGCAGCTTCCTTCAGATTCCACCTCACGATGGACACCCTTGCTGTTCGGCTATACATTTCCCACTACCTGGGCATGTTCGGGACTTTCACCCGTTAGAGCGCGCCCATGGCGCGCAAACTTAAAAAAAGGATTCCAGTTCATCTGGAATCCTTTCTGATTTTTCCGCATCACTATTATTCAACAGTAATGATTTCTTTTTTGTTGTAGCTTCCGCAAGCCTTGCAAACTCTGTGAGGCATCATAAGAGCTCCACATTTGCTGCATTTTACAAGATTCGGTGCGCTCATTTTCCAGTTCGCTCTTCTCTTGTCTCTTCTTGCTTTGGAAGATTTATTCTTTGGACAAATTGACATAGGTTACACCTCCTTAAAATTCTTATAAAGATCGCGGATAACTGACATTCTGGGGTCCAGACTTGTGTCTTCGCAGTCACATGTACCCTCATTCAGGTTCTGGCCACACACGCTGCAAATCCCTTTACAGTCTTCGCTACATAGAACTTTCGTCGGCCACCCTACTAAAATCTCATTATAGAGCAACTGCTCTACATCAAGATGATATCCGTCAATGTAATTCGCTTCGTCGGAATCGTCATCATCATCGGCACAATCCATATCCGTATTCACATTCTTCTCAATCTCAAGATCAAGGTCTACAGCAACATCCTCGAGACATCTGTCACAGGGAATAATCACAGTAAGCGATGATCCGCCAGTAATATGAAGCTTCTTATCACCCGCATATTCGATACGGATATGCAGGGGACTGATCCTGTCCACCGGAAATGTTCTTCCGCCAATTGAAACCTGCTTCATCTCGGGAACAACGTTATCTTCTATGGTCTTATGTGGTTCAGATAAGACGTCGGATAGGTTTATTAACATACTCTTAACTCCTATTCACACCTAGTCTATTATACCATGTAAAACGTATTTGTCAACCAAATTATTTACGAATTTTAAGGTTTCTATACTAAATAGAGTACTATAACAGTGCAACAGTCTCTCTTGCAATTGCAAGTTCTTCGTTTGTCGGAATAACAAGAACCTTAACTTTGGATTCCGGTGTAGAAATAATCATTTCTTCTCCGCGTTTTGCGTTTGCTTCCTTGTCGATTTCAACTCCGAGATATCCAAGATATGAACAGATTCTTTCTCTTGTTGTTCCGTCATTTTCTCCGATACCAGCTGTAAATACGATGTTGTCTACACCGTTCATTGCAGCTACGTAGCTTCCGATGTATTTAGCAACACGATATACAAACATATCAAGTGCAAGTGCAGCGCGTTCATTTCCCTCTGCTGCAGCTGCTGCAAGATCACGGAAGTCGCTGGATACACCAGATACACCGGCAACACCGGATTTCTTGTTCAGCATATTCAGGATCTCAGAGATTCCAAGGCCTTCCTTCTTAGCAATATACTCAATGATCGCCGGGTCAATATCACCGGAACGAGTTCCCATCACAAGACCTTCCAGAGGTGTAAGTCCCATAGAAGTATCTACACATTTTCCATTCATAACTGCGGAAATAGAAGAACCGTTTCCAAGGTGGCATACGATGGTTTTGGTCTCTTCATACGGTACTCCCAGGAATTCTGCTGTCTTTCTGGAAACATATCTGTGGCTGGTTCCGTGGAAGCCATAACGTTTGATTTTGTATTTTTCATAGTATTCATACGGGATTCCATACATAAATGCTTTCTTAGGCATGGTCTGATGGAATGCAGTATCAAATACAGCAACATTCGGGGTACCCGGCATCAATTTCTCACATACCACGATACCTGTCAGGTTTGCCGGATTATGAAGTGGTCCAAGATCGATACATTCTTCGATAACTTCCTTTACTTCCGGTGTAACAATTACAGATTCACAATATTTCTCTCCGCCGTGAAGTACACGATGGCCTACTGCTCCGATCTCGTCCAGGCTCTTAACAACACCGGTCTCGGCATCGGTCAGTGCATCAAGCACGTACTGGATTGCTTCTGTATGAGTCGGCATCGGTTTGTCCTCAGTGATCTTTTCTCCACCCGTCGGCTGATAAGTCAGTTTTCCATCGATACCAATTCTTTCGCAAAGTCCCTTTGCCAAAACTGCCTCTGATTCAGAGTCAATGAGCTGGAATTTCAATGAAGAACTTCCACAGTTAATTACTAATACGTTCATAATGTTTCTCCCTTCGTGATTCATGAATTTAACGTTTTTCCTATTCCATCTGAAAACGTACACTCTATATTTCATTATAGCGTATTTCCATGCCCCATACAAGCTTTGTTATTTTTTTGACAACTGTATGAGTGTCCGGACTGCATCCCGGATGAACTGTATTGTCTCTATACTCCCTTGAGAAATGGGAATATCTGCATTGCAATTGTAAAATAAATGATCGTAGTCCCGGTATCCACCAGAGTCGTGATAAGTGGTGCTGCCATGATTGCCGGATCCAGTCCCATCTTGTCCGCGATCAGCGGCAACGTACAGCCCACCACTTTCGCCATAATGATCGTGCAGATCATCGTCAGTCCGAGCGTCAGAGCAAGCAGGAACGGTGAATCCACCTGGTTGCGGTACATGATCATAATTCGGATTCCGTTGACCAGGGCAAGGAATGTTCCGACCAGCAGCGCGATGGAAACTTCTTTCACGATGACACGGAAAATATCCTTAAACCGGATCTCTCCGACGGTT
Organism: Bariatricus sp. HCP28S3_A4; assembly: GCF_052066395.1. Taxonomy (NCBI): domain Bacteria; kingdom Bacillati; phylum Bacillota; class Clostridia; order Lachnospirales; family Lachnospiraceae; genus Bariatricus; species Bariatricus sp. HCP28S3_A4. The sequence continues at coordinate 62,602 of NZ_JBQHSE010000013.1, forward strand.
AATCCGCGGATAATCAAAGATGAACTCTGAGAACCACAGTTTCCGCCCGTTCCGGTCAGCATCGGAATAAACGTATTCAGTACAGGCATGGCAAGGATCTGTGCCTCAAAATGTCCGAGCGCCAGTCCGGAAAAGGTTGCCGAAAGCATCAAAAGTAACAGCCACATGCTTCGATTCTTGGCGTGCTGGAATGCGGAAGTCCCGAAATAAGACTCTTCGTTGGGTGTAACACCGGCCATGATACTAAAGTCTTCCGTAGCCTCATCCTGCAGGACAAGCATCGCATCGTCTACTGTTACGATTCCGACCATGCACATCTCATGATCTACGATCGGGATGGCAACCAGACCGTATTTCTTAATCTTGATTGCGACGTCTTCCTGGTCGTCGGTTGTCTGTGCATAGAGGATATTCGTATCCATGATTTCTTCCATGGTACGGCTTTCACTGCTGGTCAGAAGGTCCTTGATATCGACCACTCCCACCAGTTTCCGCTTCTCTGTGACATAACAAGTATAGATCGTCTCACGGTTAATACCGACCTGACGGATCTTCAGAATGGCTTCCGCGACCGTCATGTCCGGACGCAGTCCCACATAATCCACGTTCATGACACTACCCGCACTATCATCCGGATATTTCAAAAGTGTGTTGATCTGCTTTCTCGTATCTTCATCCGTCACCATGAGCAGACGATCCACAACATTGGCAGGCATCTCCTCCAGCACGTCGACCGTATCATCCAGATACATTTCATTCATAACTTCTTCCAATTCAGAATCAGTAAGTGCATTGATCAGTGTCTCGCGCATATCGCTGTCCATATATGCAAAGGTCTCCGCTCCTTCTTCCTTAGCCAGAAGACGGAATAGGATTATCATCTGCTTATCTTCCACTTCACTCAGAAACTGTGCAATATCGACGGGATAATATTTACCCAGCTCTTCTTTCAATTCCTTATATTCTCTCGTTTCCAGAAGCTTTAAAATTTTATCGCGATCCACTTTATTTCCTCCTTCCCAGCCCAAAAAATCTATATCGAGTATGGAAATACAATTCTTTTGCCGAAAACTTCTTTTTATAGTATAATCTTTTTGAACACAAGATACAAGGAGATTCTCGTTAAGAACATGAAAATTGTAGGTTTAATTACAGAATATAATCCTTTCCATAATGGTCACAAATATCATATTGAACAGGCTCTGAAACAAACCGGTGCCGATTATGCCGTTGTATTAATGAGCGGTAATTTTGTCCAGAGGGGTGCACCTGCCATCATGCCGAAACACCTGCGCACCAGAGCCGCACTGTCTGCCGGAGCTTCTCTTGTTCTGGAGCTTCCTGTCTGCTGCGCATGCGGAAGCGCCGAATACTTTGCCCGCGGTGCCATCGAAATCTTCGATGCACTCGGCTGCATTGATTCGATCTGTTTCGGAAGTGAATGCGGAAATGTGGAAAAACTTGATCAGATCGCCCGGATTCTCTCCGAAGAGCCGGAAGAATTCCGTCGCTCTCTTCAAAAGAATCTAAAAAACGGACTTCCGTTTCCTGCCGCCCGCGAAATGGCACTTGCAGAATACACCGGAGATCCCGATCTTGCTGAGATACTGGATTGTCCGAACAATACGCTGGGAATCGAATACCTGAAAGCGCTCCATCGTACCGGAAGCAATTTGAAAGCCTTCACTATACAGCGTAAGGAATCCGGATATCATGATACAGAGCTCTCCGGCACTTTGAGTTCTGCTTCCGCAATCCGACATCTTCTTGTGGAACCGGAGGGCATGAGCCATAAAGAAACAGGTGCGATTCTTCCGGAGATTCTGAACGATCAGATTCCGGCTTCCTCCTTTGCAATTATGGAAGAAAACTATCTGAAAAGATTTCCTGTTTTCGCAAACGACCTGTCCCTGCTTCTAAAGTACAGGCTTCTTTCCGAAACCCGAGAATCCCTCACGCAATACGCAGATATCACAACGGATCTGGCTAACCGCATCATGAACCGGTGTAACGAGTTGATATCATGGGATCAATTCTGTGAACTGCTGAAGACACGCGAGGTGACCTATACAAGAATCAGCCGGATTCTTCTCCACATTCTTCTTAATATTCGTCAGAAGAACATGGATGATTATGCCCGTACCACTTTTGCACAATACGCCCGCATACTGGGTTTTTGCAAAAAAGATGCCGGTCTCCTCACCGTTTTGCATGAGCACTCCCGGATTCCTTTGATTACAAAATTGAACACCGCCCCGCCTCTTTCCGGCGAGGCAGTCGCAATGCTTCGACAGGATCTCTTTGCAAGTGACCTCTATGAGTCCGTGATTACAAACAAATATGGCACACCCTTTATTCCAGCACCTTCGCAACCGTTGGTCATTCTTTGATTTACGTAGTAATTTCATATCATACAAGTGGGAGCTGTGCCCCATCCGGGACACAGCTCCCACCTGTATAAGAGTTCCTCTTTATCGCATATATACGCTTTTCAGATTCAAACCGCTTTTTATGAAACCTTAAGCCTTTTCGTCACGGTCACCGCACAGGCTCCCGGTCCAATATGGCATGCCACGCTTAATGACAAAGGTGCCATATAGATATCATATTCCGGGAAAGTCTCTTCCAATTCCCGTTTCCATTCATTTGCATCTTCCTGATTTCCGGTATAGGCTGCATCAATATACAGATTTTCCGGGCCTTTACAATCGGAGAACTCTGTATCGATCACCTTCTGGATCGTTTGGATCATTGTCTTCTTCGCGCTCTTCCATCCTCTTGCCTTTGAAAAAGCATCCAGCTTTTCCCCTTTGATGCGAAGAACCGGTTTCAGATTGAGTACTGTACCAATTGCAGCGGCGGCCGGTGTAAGGCGTCCGCCTTTCTTCAGATATTTCAAAGTATCAAGTGTAATATAGATATCGGATTCTAATTTTATTTCTTCCAGAAGTGCTTTGATCTCTTCTGCATTTTTCCCTGCATCAGCAAGCGCTTTTGCTTCCATTACAGAACGACGCTGTGTAACGGAAATTCTCTGGTTGTTGACCACCTTTACTTTTCCGTCGTATTCTTCCGCCAGCATCATAGCTGTCTCGCAGGAACCGCTGAGTCCGCTTGACATTGGAATGTGTACGATTTCATCATATTCTTTGAGGATGTCATCCCAGAGCTTCATCACATCGCCCGGTGCAGGCTGAGAAGTCTTGATATCCGCGTCGCTTTCCATTTTCTGATAAAATTCTTCCTGAGTCAGCGTAATCTCCTCAAAAAAGAGTTCGTCATCAATATAGAAAGGCATCGGAAGCACAAATACTCCCATCTCTTTACCATCTGCCTGCGTGATACCACTGTTACTGTCAGTTACAATTGCTACCTTACTCATATTTGAATACCTCTCTAATTCTTAAAACTATGGATTGGTGCCGGAATTCTTCCTTGTCTGTTGATGAAAGCACTGCAGTCAAACTCATTCACCGGCATGATCGGCGCATACCCAAGAAGTCCGCCGAACTCTGCCACATCCCCTACATCCTTGCCAATGACCGGAATCAGACGTACTGCTGTGGTCTTCTGGTTCACCATACCAATTGCCATCTCATCGGCAATGATTCCGGATATCGTTGCCGATGATGTCTTCCCCGGAATCGCAATCATATCAAGTCCTACGGAGCAGACGCAAGTCATCGCCTCCAGTTTCTCCAGGCAGAGTGAGCCGGCATTTACCGCATCGATCATCCCCTGATCCTCACTGACCGGGATGAACGCACCGCTAAGGCCGCCGACATAGGATGACGCCATCACACCGCCTTTTTTCACCTGGTCATTCAGCATCGCAAGCGCTGCCGTCGTTCCCGGTGCCCCCACTCGCTCCAGACCGATCTCTTCCAGAATCTCAGCTACCGAATCACCTACAGCGGGCGTAGGGGCAAGTGATAGATCCACGATTCCGAACGGAATTCCCATCCGTTTGGATGCCTCTCCTGCAACAAGCTGTCCGACACGCGTCACTTTAAACGCCGTCTTCTTAATAGTCTCGCAAAGCACCTCAAATCCCTTGCCACGGCATTTTTCGATTGCCTTCTTGACAACACCCGGACCGCTGACCCCTACGTTGATGACCGCATCGCCTTCTGTCACACCGAGAAATGCTCCGGCCATAAACGGATTATCATCGGGTGCATTACAGAATACCACCAGTTTTGCACATCCCAGCGAGTCTTTTTCTTTGGTAGCCTCCGCCGTCGCCTTGACCATCTCTCCACAGAGACGGACAGCATCCATATCAATGCCTGTCTTCGTGGATCCGACATTTACGGAACTGCAGACACGTTCTGTGGAAGCAAGTGCCATCGGAATCGAACGGATCAGGTTCTCATCGCTTTTCGTCATTCCCTTTGACACCAGTGCCGAATAACCGCCGATAAAGTTCACGCCCACCGTCTTTGCAGCCTCATCCAGCGTTCTGGCGATGGTCACATAATCTTCCGGAGTCTTGCAGGCAGAGCCGCCCACAAGTGCGATCGGCGTAATGGAAATTCGTTTATTTACAATCGGAATTCCGAATTCCTTTTCAATTTTATTGCCTGTCTCAACCAGATCCTTTGCAATCGTCACAATCTTATTATAAATCTTTTCATTTAATTTTTCCAAATCAGAATCAATACAATCCAGAAGACTGATTCCAAGTGTGATCGTTCTCACATCCAGATTCTCCTGTTCAATCATCTGATTCGTCTCTGCCACCTCATAAAAATTAATCATCGTTCCCGTCCTCTCTTACAGTCTGTGCATTCTCTGGAAAATCTCTTCTCTCTGACAATGAATATCCACACCGATCTGAAGACCGAGGTCGCGAAGATCCACGGAAACAATATCCAGCTCCTTCTTTGAATTCTCAACATCTACAACTGCCATCATGTTAAAATAACCATCCACGATCGTCTGGGAAATATCAAGAATATTGATATTCGTATCTGCCAGATATGTGCAGACTTTTGCAATGATACCTACCGAATCTTTTCCTACCACTGTAATAATACATTTCTTCATAGTGTGCCTCCTGTGTCTTCTGTTCTAGTCTTATTAAACGGTTACTACTTCTGAAATACGATCTCTTCTTGCCACGGAAATCGGTATCTCCTCCCCTTTATAAGGATTATCTCCCAATGTCACTTCCAGTTTTACAGTCTCATATGCAAGTTCTGCATAATTATTCTCCTTGCTGAGGTGCCCCAGCAGCACATGCTGCAAGTTCTCATGTAGTATATCACAAAGCAGGCGTCCTGACAATTCATTTGATAAATGACCTTTGTCCCCCATGACTCTCTGTTTCAAATAGTAGGGATAGGGTCCTACCTCAAGCATATGGATATCGTGATTGGATTCCAACAGAACCGCATTCAGATTCTTCAGATTCTCCACCGTATATGCATCATATTTTCCAAGATCGGTCGCGACAGCCACTCTTTTCTCATCCTGCTCAAAGCGGTATCCGCTCGGTTCATTTGCATCATGCGAAATGGCAAATGCATGGATATCAATATCTCCCACCCGAAAATCCTCATCTACATGGATTTCCCGGTAAAGCCCGTCCGGCATTTTCCCCAGTCCTTTGTATTCGCGGATTCCTCGCAAGGTTCCGGGAGTGGCATAGATTGGAATCTGATACTTCCGGCTGAATACCCCCAGTCCCTGAATATGGTCGGCATGTTCATGGGTGATCAGAATTCCGTCCAATTCCTCACCTTTGATTTCCAGAGAACAAAGTCCCTCTTCAATCTTTTTTCTGCTGATTCCCGTATCCACTAGCAAATGTGTATCTTCACTTCCAACGTAAATGCAGTTTCCGCTGCTCCCGCTGGCAATGCTGCATAATCTCATCCGTTTATCTCCTGTCGTATCTATTTTTCATATTCGAAAGCGCGCGGTCGATCTGCACTTTCGTTTTCTCAAATTCTCTGCTGTTATCGATCGTAAGATCGCAAAAATCCCGGTAAGTCTCTTCGGTCACCTGGGATGACATCATGGATGCGGTCTTTTCATCCGAATAGCCTCTGTCTGTACGAAGCCTCTGAAAACGCACCTGCTTCTCCGCATAAATATACCAGATCTCATCCATCATTTCGCGGTATACCGGTTCTGTCATCAGTGCCGCCTCAAGGACAAAGATTCCGGTTCCCTTTTTCTCTTCTTCTGCAATCAACCGGTGGATCCTCTCATTGACCGCCGGATGCACGATCGCATTCAGTACACTAAGCTTTTCCGCATCGGAAAATACGATTGTTCCCAGTTTCTTTCGATCGATCGTACCGTCCGGATTGCAGATTCCCTCTCCAAAATATTCCCGTATTTTCCTCCAGCATTTTTCCTTCGGTCTCTGGAGTTCGTGAGCGATCAAGTCCGCCTGGCAGATTCTTGCGTGGTGTATTTCTTCCAGATACGCAAGAACCTGACTTTTTCCGGAACCCACTCCGCCGGTTATTCCTATCTTAATCATCCTAGTACCCCTTCCGATATCCCGGAGTTTGTCCATATCCTTTTCTGGTCCGCTATGTTTCTGTCCTCAATGAATCCTGTCCACAGCTTTTCCTTCCTATTTCGCCTCATACCAGCTCTGTCCGGTATGCATATCAATGTCAAGCGGGACATCCAGAGTAGCGGCATTTTCCATGCATTCCTTCAAAATCGCCTGCACTTCCTCCAATTCTTCTTTCCATGCTTCTACCAGAAGTTCATCGTGTACCTGAAGGACCAGCCGCGATTTCATCTTTCTCTTTGTCAGTTCCTTGTCTACCGCGATCATGGCGATTTTGATAATGTCAGCCGCGGTTCCCTGAATCGGAGAATTCATGGCCACACGTTCCCCGAACTGTCTTTGCATGAAGTTGCTGGAAGAAAGCTCCGGTACCGGGCGCCGTCTGCCGAAAAGCGTCACTACATATCCCTGCTCTTTTGCATGGGCGACCGTATCATCCAAAAATGTCTTAATTCCCGGGTAGGTTTCAAAATATCGTTCAATATATTCGGCTGCCTCTTTTCGCGTAATGCTCAGATCCTGGCTCAGTCCAAAAGAACTGATTCCGTACACGATTCCGAAATTGACCGCTTTTGCATTTCTTCTCTGCAGGTCCGTCACCTCATCAAAAGGCGTGTGAAATACCTGGGATGCAGTGATCCGATGGATATCCCTCGCCTCACGGTAAGCCTGGATCAGTTCCTTATCACCGGAACAGTGCGCCAGCACACGCAGTTCGATCTGTGAATAATCCGCATCAACAAACACATAACCATCTTCCGGGACAAAAACCTTGCGGATCAGCCTTCCAAGCTCCATTCGAACCGGTATATTCTGAAGGTTCGGTTCCGTACTGCTGATCCGTCCTGTCGCCGTGATGGTCTGATTAAATTTTCCATGGATTCTCTGATCCTCTTCCCTGATATAGACAGCCAGCCCATCCGCATAGGTGGATTTCAGCTTACTAAGCTGGCGGTATTCCAGGATTTTGGAAACCACAGGGTAATCCGGTGCCAGCTTATCCAGCACATCAGCCGCCGTGGAATAACCGGTCTTTGTCTTCTTACCGTTCGGAAGCCCCAGATGTTCAAAGAGAACAACGCCCAGCTGCTTCGGAGAATTGATATTAAATTCTTCCCCCGCAAGTTCATAGATCTCTTTCTCCAGCTCTGTGATCTTTCCGCCAAGCTGTTCTCCGTAGACACGAAGCGCTTCTCCTTCCACCTTTACCCCGTTCTGCTCCATTTTGAACAGCGTAAATACCAGCGGCATTTCGATTTCACGAAACAGCTTTTCCATATCCGTCTCGCGTAATTTTCCAAGCAGGACATCCGCTGCCGCAAACGCCGTGTACGCCTCATAACAAATCTTTTTCTCCTCATCTGCTTTCGGATCGATCATCAGTCCCAGATATTCCTGCGCCACATCTTCAAACGGATATTCACTCTTCAGCGGATTCAGCAGATAAGCAGCAATCGCCACATCGAAACATTTATCCACATCATCCGGATTTATTTTCACGTTTTTCAACAGTTTCTTCAGGTCAAATACCACAAACTGCCCTACCTGACCGGCCACAGCCTCGAGTCCGGCAAGAAGAAACTCCGAAGAGATCTCTCCCTCTGCCGGGATACAGTAGATCTCCTGATCGCCAAACGCAAGACCGATTCCGGCCTGTGCGGCAAATAACGGAAGTACATTTTTCGTCTGTTTATAGACCAGAGCTCCGACTCTTGCGGCCTGCTTTGCTCTTGCAAATACCGTCTCCGCCTCCCCGCGTGTATGAATGACCTGAAAAACACTCTCCAAAGCATTTTCGCTCTGCATCTCAAATCTTGACAAAAGATTCTTGAACTGCAGTCTCTGGAAATATGCATATGCCTCCTGGGTGTAGAGATTACCCAGTTTCGCCTCATCCAGATCATACGGGAAATCCGCTTCGACATTGATCGTCGCGAGCACCTTGCTCATTTTCGCCTGCTCCCAGTACTCCACAAGATTCTTTGCGGCGCGAGGCGGCTTCAGCTCTGATGCATGCTCGTACGCATGTTCAATCGAACCATAATCCGCAATGATCCTGGTCGCCGTTTTCTCTCCGATATTCGGAACCCCGGGAATATTGTCCGAAGCATCTCCCATGAGTGCCTTGACATCGATAAATTCCTGCGGTGTGACCAGATACCGTTCTTTCACATCCGCCGCATAATAATCTTCAATCTCGGTTCCTGCACGTTTTGTCTTGGGAACCCGGATTTCCACATGGTCAGTGGCAAGCTGAAGGAGATCCCGGTCACCGGAAAGAATCACGACTTCCATTCCCTTTGCTTCGCATCTTCTGGAAAGCGTTCCCAGAAGATCATCCGCCTCCAGTCCCGCCTGCTCAATGGTTCGAACGCCCATCGCATGAAGGACTTCCTTCATAAGCGGCACCTGCTCCCTTAATTCTTCCGCCATCGGTTTTCTCGTTCCTTTATATTCAGAGTACATCTCATGCCGGAACGTAGGCGCGTGGACATCGAATGCCACCGTCAGATACTCCGGCTTTTCCTCTTCCAGTATCTTAAACATAATGTTCAGAAATCCATAGACCGCATTGGTATGCAGTCCCTCCGCATTCGTCAAGTCCGGGAGACCATAAAACGCCCGGTTCAGAATACTGTGTCCATCAATCAGTACAATCTTACTCATGCCGTTATTCCTTTCTGCACCTTGTCATGCTGCCAGCGGGGATCCTGTACATCCAAAAGCCCCTTCTGGAATCAAAAAAATCTGCAGCTGCGAAGCCAATAGAACTTTACTCTACCGGTTTCGCAGCCACAGATTTTTATACTGCCGGCGGCGGGACTTGAACCCGCACGCGGTTGCCCGCAACAGATTTTGAGTCTGCCTCGTCTGCCATTCCGACACGCCGGCCTATCACGAACCGTAGATAATCATAACACAATCATCCGCGGTTCGCAAGTGTTTTTTTTAATTACTGACAATCTTTCTCTGCTTCTTCGGTATTCTTTTTGAGTGCATCATAAACAGGAAGCGAATCAAAGGTTGCGAAATAGTCCATCGGTGTCTCCGCACGCCGGATCAGCTGCGTACTTCCGTCCTCTTTCAGGAGAACTTCCGCGGAACGAAGACGTCCGTTATAATTATAACCCATAGAGAAACCATGCGCTCCTGTATCATGGATCACAAGCAGATCCCCCATATCAATCTTCGGCAGCATGCGATCGATCGCAAATTTATCATTATTCTCGCAAAGGGATCCGGTTACATCATACATATGATCACACGGTTCCTCTTCTTTTCCCATAACGGTGATATGATGATATGCACCGTACATAGCCGGACGCATCAGATTCGCTGCGCACGCATCTACGCCGATATACTCTTTATGAGTATGCTTCTCATGGATCGCTTTTGTAACAAGGCATCCGTACGGTGCAAGCATAAAGCGGCCAAGCTCCGTGTAGATTGCAACATCGCCCATTCCGGCCGGAACCAGCACTTCCTCATATACTTTCCGCACGCCTTCACCGATCACCTTGATATCATTCGGTTCCTGATCCGGTTTGTACGGAATTCCGATACCTCCGGACAGATTGATGAATTTAATATGCGCACCCGTTTCCTTCTGAAGCTTTACAGCAACTTCAAAAAGCACTTTCGCAAGAGTCGGGTAATACTCGTTCGTCACCGTATTGCTTGCAAGAAATGCATGGATGCCGAATTCCTTTGCCCCTTTTGCTTTCAGGATCTTGAAGGCTTCAAAGATCTGTTCGGTGGTCATGCCGTATTTCGCGTCGCCCGGGTTATCCATGATGCTGTTGGAAATCTTGAACAGTCCGCCCGGATTGTACCGGCAGCTGATCGTCTCCGGGATTTTTCCGATCGTCTGCTCCAGAAAATCAATATGTGTGATGTCATCCAGATTGATGATCGCACCCAGCTTTGCCGCAAGACGGAACTCTTCCGCCGGCGTATCGTTGGAAGAAAACATGATGTCCTCTCCTACAGAGCCTACGGACTCTGACATCAAAAGCTCCGTGTAAGATGAGCAGTCACATCCGCATCCATACTCTTTCAGAATGGAAAGAATATACGGATTCGGTGTCGCTTTCACCGCAAAATATTCCTTGTATCCTTTATTCCATGCAAACGCTTCCTTCAGTGCTTTCGCATTTTCACGAATTCCCTTCTCATCATAGAGATGAAACGGTGTCGGGTATTCCTTTACAATCTCTTCCAGTTGTCCTTTGGTCACGAATGGTCTTTTTTCCATGGTGTCCTCTCCTTCCTTGTCGTTCGATTATTTGATTGTATTTCTCTGAACTGTGATTTATTTCACATGTTCATGGGTAAACAGATGATCCTGACAATATTCATAATTGCCATTGCATTTGGAACAGTAACGGAATTCCAGGTTCGGATCATCCAGTTCTGTTCTTCCGCAGACTGCGCATTTATGCTTTGCTCCGCCTGCGTAGGTTGCAGTCGGTCTTGTCACCTCTTTCTGGAATTTATGCTTACGGATCACCTGTTTCGGACGATAACGCTGCATATTCCGATTCAACAGGAAGAAAATCAGGAAGTTAAGGAGCGATGCAACGATCGAAATCCTGGTAACGATTCCGCCTGCCACAAAATCCCATAAAATCAGTACTGCGTCCAGTATAGCCAGCCACTTCATCTTCACCGGAATGATTCCATAAAGATAAAGCTGCAGATCCGGCATGATCGCCGCACATGCAAAGAAAATAGACATATTGATATAATACGTACTGAAAATACCTCCGAAACCAACCATACCGCCTGTGATAACATACACGATAAATGCGCCGATAATGGTGAAAATGATTCCCGAGAAAATATACACATTATACCGGAACGACCCCCAGATCGTCTCCAGCGAGGTTCCCAGCGAATAGTACAGGAGCATCATAAAAATCACAAAGATCAGGCTGAAATTAGGTGGAATGATCACCCAGCTGATCAGGCGCCAGATCTGTCCCTGAAGGATCAGCCCCGGTTCCAGCGTAAAATAACTCAAAAGCTGCGGAGATAAGAACGAAAGCAGATATCCCACACCGTAACACACCAGCAGATAGACTGTCAGATTCTTCACCGCATATCTGCCGAATTTACGTTCCATTTTATCCATCCATTTTCTCATAAACTGACTCCATTTCTGTATTTTTTATACTCTTGTTATTGTATCCTTTGACTTTGTCTTTGTCAATTCTTCCGCTTAAGTTTACCGCCGTTTTAACAAATTCTACATCTTTTTTATGACATTTTCATATATTTTCTACATTCTTAATCGAACTTCCATTTGTATTTTCATCCATTCTGTCGTATAATGAAAAATGTTGCCGAAGCTAACGGCACACACTATTTAATAGGTAGTTATATTGACATATACGAGCCTTTTTAAGGCTCTATCAGTTAAGTAAGGAGTAGTATTTTATGAGTCAGAAAGAGTTACATACACTTGGAATTGACATCGGTTCTACAACGGTTAAAATTGCAGTACTTGGCGAGAACAATGAAGTGCTGTTTTCTGACTACGAACGCCATTTTGCCAATATCCAGGAGACACTGTCAGACCTTCTCGGCCGGGCGATCTATAAGCTTGGTTCGATCCGGGTATCCCCGATGATCACCGGTTCCGGCGGATTGACTCTGGCAAAGCATCTGGGTGTTCCGTTCGTACAGGAAGTCGTTGCCGTGTCTACCGCCCTTCAGGATTATGCTCCGCAGACGGATGTAGCCATCGAGCTTGGCGGCGAAGACGCGAAGATCATTTATTTTGAGAACGGAAATATCGAACAGCGTATGAATGGGATCTGCGCCGGAGGTACCGGTTCTTTTATTGATCAGATGGCCTCTCTTCTCCAGACCGATGCGTTGGGTCTGAATGAATATGCAAAGAATTACAAAGCACTCTATACGATTGCCGCACGCTGCGGTGTATTTGCAAAATCTGATATCCAGCCATTGATCAACGAAGGTGCCACCAAGGAAGACCTTGCCGCGTCCATCTTTCAGGCTGTTGTGAATCAGACGATCAGCGGTCTTGCCTGCGGAAAGCCGATTCGCGGCCATGTCGCATTTCTGGGCGGTCCTCTGCATTTTCTTCCGGAACTGCGTGAAGCATTTATCCGCACACTGAAGCTGGATGATGAACATGTGATCGCACCGACCTATTCTCATCTTTTTGCGGCGATCGGGTCTGCGCTTAATTCTCCAAAGGAAGTAGAGACTTCGCTGAACGAGATGCGGCAGAAACTTGCCTCAAAAATCCAGATGGAATTCGAAGTAGAACGTATGGAACCGCTTTTTTCCTCCGAGGCAGACTATCTGGAATTCCAGCAGCGCCATGCAAAGCATCAGGTTCCGGTGGGGGATCTTGCCAGCTACCGCGGCAATGCCTATCTCGGGATTGATGCAGGTTCTACGACCACCAAAGCAGCACTGGTCGGAGAAGACGGAACACTTCTGTATTCCTTTTATCATGGTAATGACGGAGATCCGCTCGGAACCACGATCACTGCCATCAAAGACATTTACAGCAAACTTCCGGAGGGCGTCTCCATCGTCCACTCCTGCTCAACCGGTTATGGGGAAGCACTGATCAAAGCGGCTCTTCTTCTTGACGAGGGTGAGGTAGAAACAGTGTCTCACTATTACGCTGCATCCTACTTTGAACCGGATGTAGACTGTATCCTCGACATCGGCGGTCAGGATATGAAATGCATCAAAATTAAAAATCAGACCGTAGACAGTGTTCAGCTCAACGAGGCATGCTCTTCCGGATGCGGTTCTTTCATCGAGACATTCGCAAAATCTCTGAATTACTCCGTGGAAGAATTTGCCCATGAAGCTTTATTTGCAAAACATCCGATCGATCTCGGAACGCGCTGTACCGTATTTATGAATTCCAAAGTTAAGCAGGCACAGAAAGAAGGCGCGGAAGTGGCCGACATTTCTGCAGGACTTGCTTACTCTGTAATCAAAAACGCTCTGTTCAAAGTAATCAAAGTATCCGATGCATCTGAACTTGGCAAACGGATCGTTGTTCAGGGCGGAACCTTCTATAACGACGCGGTACTTCGAAGCTTTGAGAAGATCGCAGGCTGTCAGGCAATTCGCCCTGACATCGCCGGAATCATGGGAGCCTTCGGTGCCGCTCTCATTGCTCGCGAACGGTACCAGTTCAAAGAATGTAAGAATACAACCATGCTTTCCATCGAAGACATCAACGCACTGGAATACAGTACGACCATGTCCAAATGTAAAGGCTGTACCAATAACTGTCGTCTGACCATCAATAAGTTCAGCGGTGGCAGACGTTTCATTTCCGGCAACCGCTGTGAACGAGGTCTCGGAAAAGAGAAGACCAACAACCATATTCCGAACCTGTTCGCCTATAAGAACGAACGATACTTCGGATATGAACCGCTCAGCGAACTGGAGGCTTACCGTGGCACGGTGGGAATCCCGCGTGTTCTCAACATGTATGAGAACTACCCGTTCTGGTTCACTTTCTTTACCAGACTGGGATACCGTGTGGTTCTCTCCTCTCCGTCCACACATCAGATTTACGAATTGGGTATCGAGTCCATTCCAAGTGAATCCGAGTGTTATCCGGCCAAGCTTGCACACGGACATGTACAGTGGCTGATCAACAAGAAAGTGGATTTTATCTTCTATCCTTGTATTCCATACGAGCGAAGCGAATTCGAAGATGCCGACAATCACTACAACTGCCCGATCGTTACATCCTACGCGGAAAATATCAAGAACAATATGGACCCGATCGTAAAAGGAGAGGTCGAGTTTCTGAATCCGTTTCTCGCACTTACGAGTGAAGAGACGGTTACGACAGGCCTTGTAAATAAGTTCGGATCTCTGAAAAAGATTCCGGAGTCTGAAATCCGGACTGCAGCGCATGCTGCCTGGGAAGAACTTGCAAGCTGCCGTGCGGATATCCGCAAAAAAGGGGAAGAGACTCTTGCATATATGGAAGAGACGGGAACCAGAGGCATTGTGCTCGCCGGTCGTCCTTATCACTACGACCCGGAAGTAAACCACGGAATACCGGAACTGATCAACGCATACGGTATTGCAGTCCTCACCGAGGACTCCATTTCCCATCTGAATCCCGTCGAGCGTCCGCTCAACGTTATGGACCAGTGGATGTACCATTCCCGCCTTTACGCAGCCGCAAACTATGTGAAGACCCGCGATGACCTGGATCTCATCCAGCTCAATTCCTTTGGATGCGGTCTGGATGCAGTTACTACAGACGAGGTTGCCGACATTCTGACCGGTTCCGACAAAATTTATACTTCTCTTAAGATCGATGAGGTCAACAACCTGGGAGCTGCCCGTATCCGAATCCGTTCTCTGATCGCCGCAATCCGCGTACGTGAACAGAAACAAATGAAACGAGAGATTCGCCCTGCATCGATTGAGAAAGTACAGTTTACAAAGGAAATGAAGGAAAACTACACCATCCTTTGCCCGCAGATGTCACCGATCCACTTCAATCTCATTGAGCCGGCTTTCCGTAAAGCGGGCTATAAGATCGAAGTACTGAAGAACGATAATAAAAACGCCGTAAATACCGGTCTCAAATATGTAAATAACGATGCCTGCTATCCGTCTCTCATCGTAGTAGGACAAATTATGGACGCCATCCTGTCCGGCAAATACGATACGGACAAGCTTGCCGTGATCATCAGCCAGACCGGCGGCGGCTGCCGTGCATCCAACTATATCGGTTTCATCCGCCGTGCACTGAAAAAGGCCGGCTATGCACACATTCCGGTGATTTCGATCAACCTGAGCGGACTGGAGAGCAATCCAGGCTTTAAGATCACCCCGTCTCTTGTGATCAAAGGTGTTTACGGGGCGATAATCGGCGATGTGTTTATGCGCTGCCTCTACCGGGTACGTCCATATGAAGCTGTTCCGGGCTCTGCAAATGCATTACATAAGAAATGGGAGGAAGAGGCCATCCGATTCATAACCAAGGATCATCAGAGCCGAAGAGAATTCAAACGTCTCTGCCGCGCAATCGTACATGACTTCGATACTCTTCCAATCAAAGACGTAAAGAAAGCGCGCGTAGGTGTAGTCGGAGAAATCCTTGTGAAATTCCTTCCTGCCGCCAACAACCATCTGGTGGATCTGTTGGAACAGGAAGGCGCCGAAGCTGTCGTGCCGGATCTTGTGGATTTCCTGCTCTACTGCTTCTACAATACCAATTTCAAGGCAGAACATCTGGGCATGAAGAAATCATCTGCCAGACTTGGAAATCTTGGTATCCGTGCTCTGGAATGGTTCCGCAAACCGGCAGTGGATGCTCTGAAAGCAAGTGAACGTTTTGACGCTCCATCCCATATTGAAGAGCTTGCTGAAATGGCAAGTGAGATCGTTTCTCTCGGAAACCAGACCGGTGAAGGTTGGTTCCTGACCGGTGAAATGCTGGAGCTTATCAAGAGCGGTGCATCCAACATTGTCTGTACGCAGCCATTTGCCTGCCTGCCGAACCACGTAGTTGGAAAAGGAGTCATCAAAGAACTCAGACGCCGTCATCCGGAATCCAATATTGTAGCGATCGACTACGACCCGGGTGCCAGCGAAGTAAACCAGCTGAACCGTATCAAATTGATGCTTTCAACGGCTTACAAGAAAATGAACGAAACAGCATAAATAATAAGCGCAGATCCGAAATCTCAGACCTGCGCTTTTTTATATTTGTTATTTATTCCATTTCACTGAGCAGTTTATCGATACTTACCAGCTTCACGCTGAGAACGAAAACCTGTGCGGCAACTGCAAGCTCTTCAGGTGTCGGGAATGAAGGTGCGATACGGATATTGCTGTCTTTCGGATCCTTGCCATACGGGAAGGTTGCTCCCGCTCCCGTCATGATCAGTCCTGCTTCTTTCGCCTTAGCGACAATCGCTTTCGCACATCCTTCCATGGAATCAAAGGAAATAAAATATCCTCCACGTGGAGCGATCCAGGAACCGATCTCCAATCCTCCAAGCTCGGTTTCGAGAACATTCAGAACCGTTTCGAACTTCGGACGCAGAATATCTGCATGCTTCTTCATATGCTCTACCATTCCATGAATATCTTTGAAATAACGCACATGACGAAGCTGATTCAATTTGTCATGTCCGATCGTCTGAATGGACATCATCTGCCGGATCTCTTTCAGGTTATTATCAGATGCTGCGATTGCTGCGATACCGGAACCAGGGAAACTGATCTTGGAAGTGGAACCAAATTTATAAACCATATCCGGATGTCCTTCCTTTTTACATTCCATCAGGATCTCGATCAGATAGTCCTGTTTGTCTTCATATAAATGATGGATACCATACGCATTGTCCCAGAAAATACGGAAATCCTCGGCTGCCGGATTCAGTGTGGAAAAACGATGAACGGTCTCGTCTGAATAAGTGATTCCCTGTGGATTAGAGTATTTCGGCACACACCAGATTCCTTTTACACTTGGATCATTTTCTACATACTGAGCCACCAGATCCATATCCGGTCCGTCCTGTGTCATCGGGATATTGATCATCTCAATACCAAAATGCTCTGTAATCTTAAAATGGCGGTCATAACCCGGTACCGGACAGAGGAATTTTACCTTATCCAGCTTTGCCCATGGAGTACTGCCCATAATACCATGTGTCATCGCACGTGCCACGGTATCATACATCACATTCAGACTTGAATTTCCGAAAATAATGATGTTGTCTTTCGGTACTTCCATCATATCCGCAAACAGCTGCTTTGCTTCCTTAATACCATCTATCACACCATAATTTCGACAGTCAACGCCTTCTTCACATACCAGATCCGAATCACCGTTCAGCACATCCATCATTCCCATCGAAAGATCAAGCTGTGCCTTAGACGGTTTTCCTCTTGACATATCAAGCTTCAGACCTTTTCCCTTCACATCTTCAAATTCTACTTCCAGTTCTTTCTTAAGCTCCAGCAATTCTTCTCTACTCAAATCTTTATATGCAGTCATAGCAAATCCTCCATTTTATCGCACTGAATTTTATCTCACCGAATGATAGTATATCGAAAGAATGACGTTTCGTCAACCATTTCCTGCATTTTATTCAATTCAAAAACAGATTTTCGGCATTTTATAATGATAATTTGAAATTTTATATTTAGTTTTATTCATTTATTACTTCATCAGAATCGACAAACAGTGTAAAATGCAAAAAGGAGACGCATTTGATACGTCTCCCATTTTATTCTGCCCTGTTTAAACAACACTATGCCTGCAGATATTTCTATTTTTTAATCAGCAGTGATTTTCCAGTCATTTCTTTTGGCTGTTCCATGCCCATCAGTTCGATCAGAGTCGGTGCGATATCGGCCAGACATCCTCCCTCTCTGAGTCCGTAACCTTCTGCATTGACCAGAATAAACGGAACCTGATTGGTTGTATGAGCGGTGAACGGTTCGCCGGTCTCCTCGTCGATCAGCTGTTCTGCATTTCCGTGATCGGCACAGATGAACATCTGTCCGTTTACTTCTTTGATCGCGTCAACGGTCTTTCCTACGCATTCATCCACTGCTTCTACAGCCTTGATAGCAGCTGCTTCCACACCAGTATGTCCTACCATATCCGGGTTTGCAAAGTTGATGATGATAACATCATATTTATCGGATTTGATTGCTTCCACCAGTTTATCACATACTTCATAAGCGCTCATCTCCGGCTTCAGATCATAGGTCGCAACCTTTGGCGATTTCACAAGAATACGATCTTCGCCTTCATTTGGTTCTTCTACTCCTCCATTAAAGAAGAAGGTTACATGCGCATACTTTTCTGTTTCCGCGATTCTTGCCTGTGTCATATGATTTGCTGCCAGGAATTCGCCAAAGGTATTGGTGATCTCAGTCTTCACAAATGCCACGGATTTGTTCGGAATCGTAACATCATATTCTGTGAAACATACATACGTTGTCTTAATTCTCTCTCCGCGGTCGAATCCGGTAAATTCATCATCGCAGAATGTTCTGGTGATCTCTCTTGCACGGTCCGGACGGAAGTTAAAGAAAATCACAGAATCGCCGTTCTGGATTGTTGCGGTAGGTGCGCCATCTTTCAGAACAACCGTCGGCACAACGAACTCATCTGTCTCATCCTTATCGTAGGACTGCTGAACGGCCTGCACCGGATCCTCTGCCGTAAGTCCTTCTCCTTTAACCAGTGCATTATAGGCTTTCTCTACACGGTCCCATCTGTTATCGCGGTCCATCGCATAGTAACGTCCCATCACAGAAGCGACTTCACCGACACCGATCTCAGCCATTTTATTCACCAGTTCCTGTACGTAGTCTTTTCCTGATGCCGGAGGTGTATCACGTCCGTCAAGGAAACAATGAACATATACTTTTGAAAGACCCTGGCGTTTTGCCAGCTCAAGAAGTCCGTAAATATGGGTATTATGGCTGTGGACGCCGCCATCGGAAACCAGACCGAACATATGAAGCGCAGTTCCGTTCTCCTTCGCGTTCTGACATGCCTTTAAAAGCTCCGGATTCTCAAAGAAATCTCCATCCTGGATCGCTTTCGTGATCTTTGTAAGATCCTGGTAAACGATTCTTCCGGCTCCCATATTCAAGTGGCCTACTTCTGAATTACCCATCTGTCCGTCCGGAAGTCCTACAGCCAGTCCACTTGCGTTGCCTCGAACAAACGGACACTCTGCCATCAGTTTATCCATAACCGGTGTCTTTGCCTCTGCAACTGCATTACCGGTTGTTTTTTCATTTAATCCATAACCGTCCAAAATCATCAAAACCGTTGGTTTCTTACTCATCTGTTATACACTCCTTCATCAAATAGATTTAAAACGCTCTACCCTCGTATTTTACATGATTTTGCCTATACTTGCAATACATTGTGAATTATTTGACCATTTTTCAACAAACTCTTAATTGACAAATGTAAATAAAATGGTATAATTAATATCAGTAATAATTATCGTTTTTATCGGGAGTTTGACAGTTAAACAATAGGAAAAGCACTTGCAGGCCGCATAAAACCTGCTTTTTTTGTGTCAACTTTTTGGTTTTATTGTATTGTATTTTATTGCAATGTATGGTATAATGTGGAAAAGGGGGTATTTCCTATGAG
>NZ_JBQHSE010000014.1:0-72644 GCF_052066395.1 Bariatricus sp. HCP28S3_A4
CTAAAACCATTGGAAAAGAAAGTTCTTGGAGAGTTTGGCTGTCAGAAATTTATCTATTGTAGTGATGCCGGACTGGGATCTGAAGATATCAGATCCTATAATCATATGGGAGAAAGAGCCTATATCGTAACCCAGTCTATCAAGAAACTGAAAAAAGAAGAAAAAGAATGGGCTTTGAATCCACAAGGGTTTAAAAGAGTTTCGGATGATACACCCGTTGATATCACAAAACTACCTGCAGATGATAAAGGCCTTTATTATAAAGATGAACCCTATACTACAAAGAAACTTCACCAGCGCCTGATCATTACATACTCACCTAAATATGCGATTTATCAGAAAACGCTTCGCGATAAACAAGTGGAACGTGCACAAAAAATGTTAGATTCAGGAAACACAAAAAAGAATCGTAAAAACCCAAACGATCCAGCCCGTTTTATCGGAACCACAGCTTCTACCAAAGAAGGTGAAGTCGCTGATATCCATCATTACCTGGACGAAAATAAGATTGCAGAAGAATCTCAATATGATGGACTTTATGCTGTATGCACAGATCTTCTGGATGATGAAGTTGGAGATGTTTTAAAAGTCAGTGAAGGCAGATGGCAAATAGAAGAATGTTTTCGAATTATGAAAACGGATTTTTCGGCAAGACCTGTTTATCTACAGGATGAAAACCGTATTAAGGCACATTTTCTGATTTGTTTTCTCGCACTGATAATCTATCGTTTTCTTACGAAAAAGCTCGAATCAAAATATACCTGTGAAGAACTGTTAGATACCTTGAAAACAATAAATTTTGTCGAGGTTCAAGAACAAGGATTTATTCCTACATATAAACGCGAGTCCATTACAGATGATCTTCATGAAGCTTGTGGATTTCGAACAGACTATCAATTCATAACCAAAAGTAAAATGAAAACAATTCAGAAACAGAGTAAAGGAAGGAAATAAATTACAATACTCTATAACAACGATGAAAATCGCTGTACCCAAGTAAGCGCAAGGGATACAGCGATTTTTTCTTTTGCTAACTGTCAAAGACAGGATTGTAAATTGTCAATTGTTAACAATTTAAAGGGTAGCTTATCATTGCTTTTTTCACAAACTGCACACAAAAACAGTGTGGATTTTGTGCATTTTATCTTATATACGCAAAATCCACACTGTTATGTTTTTGTTTTATAGCGATAAAAACTGCAAAAGCATCTCTATCTTGAGTCTGGAAATCCGATCTTCCAATTCCACATCCAACAGTTCCTTGATCTTGGCAATTCTCTTGCGGATCGTATTGATGTGTACATACATTTTCTCTGCTGTAATGCTAAAGTTCATGTTATTTTCCAGATAAATCTTCAAAGTCTTCAAAAGTTCTCTGTTCTTCTCATCTTCCATAAGG
Organism: Bariatricus sp. HCP28S3_A4; assembly: GCF_052066395.1. Classification (NCBI taxonomy): domain Bacteria; kingdom Bacillati; phylum Bacillota; class Clostridia; order Lachnospirales; family Lachnospiraceae; genus Bariatricus; species Bariatricus sp. HCP28S3_A4. The sequence goes on from NZ_JBQHSE010000014.1 coordinate 1,400, forward strand.
ATCCGGTACTGGCTCAGCATTTCCTCCAGTTCCTCTTCTTCAATATCGATCCATGCATATGGCCCCAGCATCTCATAATCCCAGATCTGTTTTTCTGCGAACAGCTTCCTGCCCATCGTCATCACTTTCTGGCATTTCTGCACACTCTTCTTCAGCGACAGCAGATCCACAGAATCACGGCATATCGCAAATTCCAGCTCCATATTGCTGCATTTTTCTCTGACCTTAAGCCGGAACTCTTCCAAGACATTCTCCAAATATTTCAGACTACACATATCTTTTTCCTGTGTATCCCAGAGAATCATTCCATTGTTCTCATCCAAAAACGCAAATCTCCCAAATTTAGATACCGAGCTGTCCTGAAAAGCTCTCACAAAATTCTTACGTTCGTCTCTGGCATTAACAGCTGCATCTTTCGTCTGGGCAAACATCATACAGATATATTTCTTCGACATGGGAATTCCATGCTGGCTTGCCTGATAGATCAACCGGTCCTTGTCTTTCTCATCATAATTCAGAGCATACAAAATAAAGTTCTCAAATCCGATATTTCCGACACTTTGTGCAACCATGATCTGTTCGTACACCGATTGAAGTTCCAGGAACGCAATCCGAATCGAATACTCATCGCAATAATCTATAAATTCCTTTGACTCCATGACAACAAAGTAAGCCTGCACCACTTCATTCATGACAACGGGAATCAGAATCCAGCTGATCCTTGGACCATCCGGGCTTTGCGGATCGATCAAACGGTATCTCATCATATTAATATGTTCACAGAGAATATGTCTTGTGTGTTCCATGGAAGGATTCCAGTAATCCTCATCCTTCAAATGGGAATCATCCGATATTCTTCTGAAGTTTGCAGAACTGTAATACGCCTTTTCTTCGCTGATATCATAGAGAAAAGCCGGGAAATGCATCTCCAACTCTACAGCCTGAAGAATTTTTTTGATTTTCCTTTCTTTAAAATCCAGATTAGACAGCTGAAACACACTGTCATTCTGAATTCGGAATCTTCGAAATGCCTGGTTCATCACAGTCACATTAATCTGATTAATGACATCCATGAACGCAATTTCAAATGGCATGCTGATGAGCGGTACATCGTGTTTCTCAAACAATTCGATCACATGCTCCGGAATCTCATCCATGTATCGCGCCCTCTTAATCATAAGTCCGGCTGTACGCTGCATGATCCCGTTCTTAAATCCGTCATCCAAACAGTGAGGCTCCTTCGAAAGCGCATATCCCGACGTCATCGAAAGTTCTTTTCCCTTAGCCCATCGAAAGGCATCCGGAGAATCCATAACTGCGATTCCCTGCACTTCTTTAGACAATCCATTCTTTCCGGCCACCACATGAAAATCTTTAAAAAAATCCAAGGCCAACAGTTGATACAATGCTATTCCCATATTTCTTTCCACCTTTTGTAAAACAAGCCAATCCAATTGTATCCAAATTTAAAACAAGTGTAACATTCGCCTTGACTTGATGTCAAGAATACGATTGTTACACTTATTTATGATTCATGATTTCTCCGGACTAGCCTTCATACATCGGAGTATATTCATCCTTCTTTTCTTCAAACTCTTTCAAGATATCTTCCCGAACTTCCGGCTTATTATAGAGATCATATGCAATTCCGGCAATAACCTGCGCAGCACACAGCGCTCCTTTCTCTCCAAGGGAACTACCGGCTGCAGCTGCCGACTGCCAGGTATGCGGAGCCACACCCGCCGGCCAACAGGATGTCGATATCGCACACATCGGCATCATATGACTGACATCTCCGCTGTCAGAAGATGCAGTAAGCGGATTGATCTCATACAGATTGCGCGAATTCAATTTCCACACCATCGGCTTTCCTTCTGTCTCATACAACTTCTGCGCTTTCTCTTTGTCTGCGTCGGAAACGGATTCAAGGAGTCGATTGGCGAATGCCATTTCTTCTTCGTCAAATACAGGCAGTTCTGCCTCTTTCAGATTTTCATAAGCCAGATCTCCAAACGCATGATTTTCCTGCATTTCACAGCATCCATAATCCACTTTCATTTCCACCTGGGTTTCTGTCATAAGTGCTGCGCCTTCCGCCACTTTTCCAACTCTTGCAAGAATCTCTTTTACGTCGGAAATGTACGGTGCTCTCACGAAGTACCATGAACCCGCTCTCGGCGGAACGATATTCGGAGCAAATCCACCGCTGTCTGTGGTGTAATGAATTCGTGCTTTGGATGTCACATGCTCTCTTAAATAGTTCACACCTACATTCATAAGTTCCACTGCATCCAGCGCACTTCTTCCAAGCTCCGGTGCAAATGCCGCATGAGAACTTCTGCCTTTAAATTCAAAATGTGCAGATGCACTTGCCAGATATCCATTGTCATAGACCATGTTCGCACTCATCGGATGCCAGCTGATCGCAAAATCACATCCGTCAAACATATGATAATATGCCATTTTCACTTTTCCACAGAGAAGTTCTTCTTCCGGACATCCGTAAAAACGTACCGTTCCACTTATTCCTTCCGCTTCCAGATAACGTTTTACTGCGATCGCACCGACTGCTGCCGCGGAACCGAGCAGGTTATGCCCACATCCGTGTCCCGGTGCACCCGCTTTAACCGGTTCCTTTTTGTCCGTCACTTTCTGTGAAAGTCCGGGAAGCGCATCATATTCCCCTAAAATTGCAATCACCGGTTTTCCGGAGCCGTACTCTGCACAAAATGCATGCTCCAGATGCTCTTCATTTATAATATGAAATCCTTCTGCATCCAAAAGCCTGCGGAAATAATCTGCCGAAGCTTTTTCAGTCCCACCTACTTCCGGATTTTCCCAGATTGTTCTGCAGGAGGTCTGAAGAAGAGACTCCATTTTCTTCACCTCAAGATGAAGATCTTTCTTTTCCATTTTCATTTCACCCTCTCCAATACAATTCTAAAATCTTACGCTTTCTTCTTTGTATTATTTGACATGGTAGCAAATCCAACTGCAATACTGATAAATACACAGCCCAGAGTTCCAAGCCAGTTAGAAGCGCCCGGAAGCCAGTTGAAAAGACCGATACCAATTGCAAAGTAAAGTGCAAATGCGATGACAAGCATAATCAGGCTATGTTTCACCATCTTTATACCAAACTGAACCATAAGTGCACCAAAAAGTGCCGGAAGCAGATAATTAAGTGCCGTCTTAACAGTAGCAGGAAGCATAGACAATACGCTTGTTCCAAGAATGGCTCCGATTGTAAGAACAGATACATTAATAATAATAGAAACAGCCATACCTAAAGTTGCAATAATAGATCCCTGCTCGGTACCCGGTTCAACATCCGCTGCCACCTGTGCCATACTTGCACACGGTACACGCATGTTTGAAATATTACCGGAAAGGAATGCCATGTAGGTTCCTGCGGTTCCAAGTACCGGATAATAAGAAATCGGCTCTACAAACCACAGAACTCCAAATGCGCTGACACCGCTGATAAATGCGGTCAGGAGCGCTGCCGGTTTTGGAAGGATTCCGTAAACAACTGCAAGTGCGATTGCCGGTGAAAAAGCTAATATAACTCCCAGCACGCCGGTAAGCTTACCTATTTTATTTACCTTAGGCATATATTCGTCTTTATAGAAATTATTGCTCATCTTATCTTCCTCCTTAAACCAGTGCAGTGATGATCATTGCACCCAGAATCGTAATTGTCAGGGCCCATTCTTTCAGCCATCCGATATTTTTCTTATTGGCAACTGTATTCAGTACAAACATGATAACTGCTCCGAGAATACATGCCAGCATGTTATGCCATGCGGAAGACATTGCCACTTCATCGGCTTTTAATACCATTGAATAGAACGGTTTGGAAATATGGCTTGCAACCATGGCTGCAAACACACCGATAATCGCGCAGTTTGCGATGGTTGAAAGTGTACCTGAGTTACCTTTGGAAAGCTTGTGCTCAATCTTATCCATCTTGTTTGCTGAGAAAGTTGAGAAAATTACCCAGCCGACAGAGCAGAGAACCATGGTCCATACTGCCATGGCAAGAGCTTCCTCAGTCATTGGATCTGTACCAAGCGTTACACCTACTGCTGAAGTACCAAGGCCCGCTGCAATAGACTCAAACATAACCGAACCGATCATAGCAAGGCGCATCCAGCCTACCGGTCCTCCTACCGTTACTAATAATGAAAGCATTCCGCTGAGTACCACGATGGATGGACCAATTGATGTGATGGCACTGCTCTTCATTGCCTTCTTCATCTTGTCCTCACCAAGTCCCATCTTCTTTCCTGCACCGTACGCCCCTCTCGCAAAAAGAACAGCCTGAATCACTACGAGTACTACCGGAATACCACAGGCTATCCACATTGGGATTCCATTTGCAATCTGCATTACATCCATTTTTGTCTCCTCCTTCTAATAACTTTTATCTATAAGTTCTATTGATAATCATAATGTTTTTATTTCCCGATAAAAATAAAGAAAATTTCACTTTTCCTTCACTTTCCTCTAACGATGAAAATTTTTTCACTTTTTATTCCGAATACTGTGAAAGATTGTACATTAAAAAATATTTATACCATTTTAGAAAATATATTTCTTACACTTTGATAAATAAAAAGGTATTCTATTATAAAGAACACGATAGCTGTTCAGACCCAGGCAGTATCTTCGAGGCTGGCTCTGAGCAGAAAAAGGAGGTCTATATGAAAAATCAGATTATGCTGGAAGCTGAAAAGATCAAAGACGAGATGATTGCATGGAGACGCGAACTTCATCAAATTCCGGAACTTGGTCTTACTCTTCCGAAAACGGTAAATTTTGTCACAAAGAAACTGGATGAAATGGGAATTGAATATACGGTCTATGAAGAAAGTTCCAATATTGTTGCCACGATTGGGCACGGAGACACATGCTATATGATCCGCGGCGATATGGATGCCCTTCCCATAGAAGAAAAATCCTGCGAATCATTCGCTTCTACAAACGGATGCATGCACGCCTGCGGACATGATATGCACACGGCAATGATGCTTGGTGCCGCAAAACTGATCAAGGCACATGAATCTGAATTAAACGGTGTTGCAAAGCTTCTGTTCCAGTCAGCAGAAGAAATCTTTGCCGGAGCAAAGGCAGCCATTGCAGGCGGTGTCATGGAGAACCCACATGTTGATTCCGCGCTGGCTCTTCATGTATTTTCTCAGAAACCTCTGGGAACACTTGGCGGCCACAAGGTTCCTGCCGCCGGTGTTTACGGTTTCCGGATCAAACTGACCGGGCAGGGCGTACACGGCTCCTCACCGGAGCACGGTGTCGATCCGATCAACACGGCAATCCATATCCATCTGGGCCTGCAGGAACTGATGTCCAGAGAAGTTTCCGGATTTGATGAGGTCGCTCTTACCATTGGCAAATTCCACGCAGGAAGTGCTGCCAATATTATCCCGGAAACAGCAGAACTGGAAGGCACACTCCGCGTATTCGATCCGGTACTTCGTGAGAGAATGATCCAGAGGATTCATACCATCACGCAGAATATCGCCGAGGCATATCGCACCAAGGCTGAGATTGAAGTCCTCAGTGATGTACCGCCTCTTGTATGTGACGAACAGGAAAATGCATGGAGCCGGGACGTGATCCATGAAGTCGATGATTCTCTTATCGTAGATGAATTCCACGCAATGGGATCGGAAGATTTCGCTTGTATCTCCGAACTGGTACCGGCAACCTTCTATATGGTGGGAGCCGGTGTGGAAAATCCGGACGAAAGACTGCCTCAGCATAATCCGAAGATCCGCTTTAATGAAGATGTTCTTCCGATCGGAGCCGCTATCTATACAACAGCCGTATTAAAAAAATTAAGTAGATAAGTCATATTTGAATACACAACCAGAGTCCTGCAAAATGCCTCCCTTCTCAACGATCAGGCATTTCACAGGACTCCTCCTCTTTTATTTATTCTGTTTTTTTCTGGATACTTCTGCCGCACCTATAATTCCGGCACCACTTACAAACAACAGAATCATCCACGGCATAACTGCATTCGTGTCTCCTATCTTTACAGAGCCATTGCCCTTTCCGTTTATCTTATCAGACGGTTTTGCATCACCCTGGTTACCAGTATTATTATTACCAGCATTATCTTTATTGTCGGAATTGTTTTTTTCCTCAACAATTTTAGCCAGCATTTCTGATACATCTGATTTTACAGAGCGTAATGTATCCATTTCTTTTTCTGACAGACTTCCTGACGCAATTAATGCATCAATTTCAGTTGCCAGACGTACGATAGCTTCCTTATCTGCAGAGGTTACAGTCTTTCCTTTATATTCTTTAACTGTTTCTTCAATCTGCTGAATCTTGTTTTCTATGGTCATTGAATGAATCGTAGTATCCAGTTCCATCTTAAGACCTATTGTATCACGGCGTTCACGAAGTACATCAATTGTACTAAGGTTATCTACCGGAGCATCATCCATTGATACGATCGGAGTCAAATTCTCAAATACAGATCCTTCCAATGTTGCGCAGTATTCATTTACACAAACATTATATGTCTTCGTATTATCGTTAATATCAATGTATTGGCCATCATCTGCGATGATAGAAGTTACTTTAATACCTCCATCCACAACTTTGTAAGTTATGGTGATACCCGAAAACTGATCGCCATAGTTCGAATCATTGTAGCCGCCGTCAATACCGATTTCCGGATTTAATCCTGTTAAAGCATTTTCCAGCTGTTTCGCCATCTGCCGGCCTGTAATTGTATACGTCAGGATGCGGTTGCCGAACGGAGAAATTGTATAGATATCAGCAACTGTAATATCTCTAGTCGTCTTCCCATCTTCTATTTCAAGATCTGCGCGGATTCCCCCACGGTTTGTAAATGCAGCGATTGTCTTTTGATCTTTCATTACAGCCAGCATCAAATCTGCAATCCAGTTACCGGCAATTGATGTTGTAGCATTTTCAGGATCGATGCAACTTCCAGTGATGCTCTGGTCAACAGTACACAGAACCTCATACATCTCATCTTTTACTTCATCCCATGCGGCCTGACTGATTTTTACAACCCCAGGATCCAATGCCGTATTGGTTCCATCTTTATAATAGAGATTTTCACAAAGGCTCTTATCGTAAGCAGTATCTACATAAGTAGGTGTAACTACATCAACTTCGCCTTCCGGGCTAATCTTGATCTCAGTTGTAGAATATCCATATGCATAACGGTATCCCTGCATGTAGTCAATACCTGTTACTTCAGAAGTTCCGTTCGTTCTCTGATGAGTATGTCCTCCCGCTACCAGATCAACAACTTCAGGATCCATGGCATCTGCAATCGGAACCGGATCAGCATGTGCCAGAATGATTATGATGTCTGCATCTTCATTCTCTTTTACATCTGCAGCTAATTCTTTCAGCTCATCCATATCATCGTCGATTTCATATGGAGCGATTTTAGAAGCCTTGATATCAGCTCTGTAGTCATCAGCCCATCCGATAATTGCCACTTTATACCCCGCTTTGTCTACGATCGTGTAATCCTGTGTGAAGTTAACACGAGCATCCGTTCCTGCGTAGTACAGGTTACTCATTAATACAGGTATATCGGAATCACCTTTAAACTCACCGATTTCATAAGGTGCCATAGTACCTTCAGCATCGGCTGCGTATGTTGTTACATCCCAATCAAATTCGTGATTTCCAAGCCCTACTGCATCATATCCCATCTCGTCATATGCTGCACGTAGTGCTGCACCATAGGTTAGATTGGAGTGCGGTGTACCCTGATAAATATCACCGCTGTCCAAAAGCAGGACATCGTCATAAGCTTCGTCCTGTTTCTTCCGAAAAAACTATTTGCACATCTTAAGTCAGATGTTGCTCACAATCGCAGTAATCAATGCTTTAAACTGCGCAGCCACGCGGTCCGCCGTCTCCTGAACCTCTTTGTGATCAAGCTGTTTCGTTGACATACCTGCTGCTAAATTCGTGATACAAGAGATACCGCACACTTCCATTCCCATATGACGGGCAGCCATTGCCTCGCATGCCGTACTCATTCCCACGGCATCTGCTCCCCAGCTCCTGCACATCCGAATCTCTGCCGGTGTCTCATAGGCCGGCCCGGTGAGCTGTGCATAAACGCCTTCCCGAAGCGAAATTCCAAGTTTCTTCGCCTCTTCCCTGATGATTTCACGGATTCGCAGGCTGTATACCTCACTCATATCCGGGAATCGCGCTCCAAGTTCATCAATATTCGGTCCGATCAGCGGACTCGGAACCGCTGTCGTAATATGATCGGTGATCATCATGAAATCTCCCGGCTTATAGTCAAAGTTCACTCCACCTGCCGCATTGGTAAGAATCAACTTCTTCGCTCCCATCATCCCCATCAATCGGGTCGGAAGCACCACATCAGACATCGGATATCCTTCATAATAATGGACGCGTCCCTGCATGACAACGACCGGAACCTCACCCACATATCCGAACACAAATCTTCCTTTATGCCCCGCCACCGTTGATACCGGAAACCCTTCAATCTCTGTATAATCTACGGTTTGTTCTATCTGAATTCCATCTGCGTAATCGCCAAGCCCCGAGCCGAGGATCAGCGCCACCTCCGGCTGAAAATCCGTTTTTGTTCTTACACTTTTTAAGCACATTTCCAGTTTTTTGTAAATGTCATTCATCGCAAGCCTCCTTCTCCTAAATCAATTTTCTCTGAAACGATTTTCTTTAATCCTTCATACTGTTCTTTGCTGATCAGGATCTGATTGCCCTCCTTCGTGATCAGCCCTTCTTCCTGAAATTTCTTCACACCCCTACTCACACTCTTTACGCAAAGTCCCGTCTCATCCGCCAGATTCTGCCGATTTCCCTTGACATGAAGAATTCCATTCTTACTGTATCTCTCATAGCGCTCAACAAAAAGCAGCGCCAGCCTGTCAGATCCCTGCATGAAAAGGTACAGACGGCTGTTCCGCCCCTCTTTGAGAAGATATTCTCCGACCAGTTTTGCCTCATGCTTCAGTGACTGAATATCCGAATACATCCATTTTTCAAATTTATTTCTCGCGAGCTTTACCACCACACAGTCAGTCACAGTACGCAGCGTGGTCATGTATTTGTCCAGATCCATCAGAAATTCCATTCCTCCGAACGCGTAGACCCGGTTAAACTGCATAAAATCGTATGGCGTCCCGTATACCCGATAATCAATTGCTTCGATAATGCCGCTTCCTATAAAAAATATCGTATCTGCCGGTTCCCCTTCTCTTACAAAAATGGTTCCTTTTTTCAGTTCTTCTATCTGAAAGTTCTCCATAAGCCACAACGGAGCACTTTTAAAATATTCTTTAAATTGTTCCTGCCGCTCTTTTTCTACATCCTTCAGGAACGGAAGTGCATCATACAAATAATTATGTTTCACGCATCTTCCTCCTTTCTTTTGACACGGCCATTTTTAGACCAGTTTTTTCAAAATGGAATGTCCGATTGTTCCTTCCGGCATGTTTACGCCGAAATTTTCTGCCACCGAAGCCCCAATAACCGCAAAGGTATCCTCGTTCTCCAGCGCACCGCCGCCTTCCATCTTTCTGGAATAGGCGATAAGCGGCACATATTCCCTGGTGTGATCCGTACCGGTGTAAGTCGGATCATTTCCGTGATCTGCCGTCAGCATCAGCAGGTCATCCTCTCTTAGTTCATCCAGAAGGATACCCAGATTCTTGTCGAATTTCTCGATCTCTTTTGCATATCCTTCTACATCTCTTCGGTGTCCCCAAAGTGCGTCAAAATCAACCAGGTTGACAAAACACAAGCCTCGGAAATCCTTTTTACACAGTTCGATCGTCTGCTCCATGCCATGCACGGAGCTGTTGGAATGATGGGTTTCCGTGATGCCCTCACCGCAGAAAATGTCGTGGATCTTACCCACTCCGATGACATCCAGGCCCGCATCCTTCAGAGCATTCAACGCAGTCGCACCAGTGGGCTTCAGCGCATAATCATGCCGGTTGCTGGTCCGTTTAAACTCACCTTTCTTTTTACCTACATACGGTCTTGCAATGACACGGCCCACACGCCATTCATCCTTCATCGTAATTTCTCTTGCGATCTCACAGCAACGGTATAGATTTTCCAGATCAAAGGTTTCCTCATTTCCGCAGATCTGCAGCACAGAGTCCGCAGAAGTATAGACGATCATCGCTCCGGTGTTGATTTCTTCCTCACCAAGCTCTTCAATAATCTTTGTTCCGCTGGCGCTCTTATTGCCGATCACCCTCTTACCGCAGCGTTTTTCGAGTTCTTCGATCAGTTCCGGCGGAAATCCTGTATCCGTAAATGTCTTGAACGGTTTTTCTGTTTTAATCCCCATCATCTCCCAATGACCGGTCATGGTATCCTTTCCGTTACTTGCCTCCCCGAGACGCAGGTACCGCCCGGACGGGTCCGGAACAGGTTCCATCGCTCCGGCAGTATGGAGATTCAGCATGCCAAGCTTTCTCAGATTCGGAATGTCCAGTGTTTTCATTTTCTCCAGGATATGTCCGAATGTATCGACTCCCTCATCCCCAAACCTGGGAGAGTCCGGCATGGCACCAATTCCAAGCGAATCCAGAACGATCACAAAAATTCTCTTATATTCATTCATTTCACGCTCACCTCAATCTATGTTTCCTTACCTTCTGTCCAATTTTTCAAGCAGTCGTTTCTTCATTTCTTCATCCACAAACGCTGTCTTTGCCGCATTTTTCATCATATGTAAGATCTCTTCATCTGTAATTCCATAGGTTCTTTGAATAAAATCCAGTTCCTTCGTCAGAGACGTTCTGCTCACGGTCCGGTTATCCGTATTGATTGTGACCATTAATCCTGCATCCAGAAATTCTCTCAGCGGATACGCCTCGGTACCCGGAACCGCTTTTGTCTGCAAATTACTGATCGGGCACATTTCAATTCCCACACCGGCCTTACGTACCAGCTTCTGGATGTCCGGTTTTCCGCGCATGGCGATTCCGTGGCCGATTCTTCCGGCTCCCGCAAGCACAGAGTCTTCTATATTCTGCGCGTTTCCGCATTCACCGGCATGCAGCGTGAACGGCATTCCCAGCTCTTTAACCCGTTTAAACAGACTCATAAAGTCACTCATCGGGTAAACAGCTTCCGCGCCGGCCAGATCTGCAGCACAGACACCCTTGCCCAGAAATTCCCGGGCCGTCCGAATCATCTGATAATTTTCCTCTTCACTGTGATGCCTCATGGCACAGGTAATCACATTATACTCTACTCCAAAATCTTTTTTGCCTTTTTCCAGACCTTTCAGCAATGCAGAAATCACCTGACCGGTTCCCATTTCTTCTGTTACAGATAAAAGCGGGGCAAAACGTATCTCTGCATAGCAGACATTCTCCCGGCTCATCGTGCGAAGCACATCGTATCCCGCTCCTTCGAGACCATCTTCATCTTTCAGGCAGGAACAGGGCAGGTCGAACTTCTCCAGGTATTCTGCCAGGCTGCGGCAGTCTTCCTCCACACTGAGTTCCCGTACGGAAACCGCTCTGCCAAGCCGCGTTCCGATAAATTCCCGACTCAGCGATCCGTCCAGATGGCAATGAAGCTCTATTTTAGGCAGTTTCTTTAATTCATCGATTGTCATCTTTTACACTCCTAATCTTTCTCGATCCAATTGCTCTGCGGTACGTTTTATCCATCCTGTCTTACGCCAGATTCGTCGGGCCAAATCCCTGCGGGAGCAGTTCTTTCAGTGTAAATATTTCATACTGCTCTTTACCGGTCGCCAGAATGATCTGAAAGGTTTCCGGGTCACAGAATTCCATCATGACCTGACGGCAGACGCCGCAGGGAGCCGCGTATTCTGTCAGGACTCCATCTTTTCCTCCCACAATACAGATTGCCCGAAACTCCCGCTCGCCTTCACTTACCGCCTTAAAAAATGCTGTCCGCTCTGCACAGTTTGTCGGAGTGAAAGCTGCATTTTCGATATTGCATCCTGTATAAAACTTTCCATCCTTCGTAAGCAGCGCCGCTCCGACTTTGAAGCCGGAATACGGTGTATAAGAATATTGAAGCTGACCGATTGCCAGTTCAATCATCTCTTCTGCCAGTTTTTTGTCCATCTGCGAACACCTCCATCTCTTAATATCCGGATGCCTCCTCGTTCTTCACGATCTTAACGATCCGGCTTGTTCCAAGCCGGTCTGCTCCCAGCGCCAGAAACTTCTGTGCATCATCCAGAGAGGAAATTCCCCCTGCTGCCTTCATCTTCACATTCGGACCGATATGTTCTGAGAAAAGCTGAATATCTTCAAAGGTTGCTCCTGCCTTCGAAAATCCGGTGGATGTCTTAATATAGTCTGCCCCGGCTTTTGTCACGATCTCGCACATTTTTATTTTTTCTTCATCCGTCAGAAGGCAGGTCTCGATAATGACCTTCAGAATCTTCTCACCGCAGGCTGCTTTCAGCGTACGGATTTCTTCTTCGATAAGATCGTACTTCTGATCCTTCAGCCACCCGATGTTGATCACCATATCAATCTCCGATGCGCCGTTCGCAATCGCGTCCTTTGTCTCGAATTCCTTCGTCTTCGTCGTCATATATCCATTCGGGAATCCGATGACGGTGCAGACCGCCATCTTCCCTTTAACATATTCACTCGCCTGCTTAACATAGCTTGGTGGGATACATACCGATGCTGTTCCATATTTTACAGCATCGTCGCAGATCTGCCTGATCTCCTCCCATGTAGCCTGCTGAAGCAGCAGAGTATGATCTACATGTTTTAAAATTTCCTTTACATCCATATCCTGTTTCTCCTGTTATTCTGTTATTCTTCCATCTTCCCGGATCAGGCTGCGGATTGCCTCCACTGCCACCCGAATCGCCATATCGGTATCGTGCACGACCGGATTCTCCAATCCAAGCTTTTCCCGTTCCTGATTTGCCACTACAAGGAAGCAGGAGCCTGCCCGAACATGCAGGCTGCTCGCCACGACAAACATCGCAGCCGATTCCATCTCGGATGCCAGACATCCCAGACGTTTCCATGCTTCCCATTTGTTCAGGAGTTCATAGCTGACCGGCTTCACCTCCGGCTCATGCTGTCCGTAAAAAGCATCCTTGCACTGTACCACACCTACATGGAACGGAAAACCTTTTTTCTTTGCCGCCTCCACGAGCGCGATGGTCACATGCAGATCCGGTACTGCCGGAAATTCGATAGGCGCATATTCTTTGCTGGTGCCTTCCATGCGTATCGCCCCGGTTGCAACCACGATATCCCCGCTTTTCACGTCGGTCTGCATACCGCCGCAGGTTCCGATCCGGATAAAGGTATCTGCTCCGCAGCGGTACAGTTCCTCCATGGCAATGGATGCAGAAGGCCCGCCGATTCCAGTCGAAGTCACACTCACTTTCACGCCGTCCAGTGTACCGGTATAGGTCACAAATTCCCGGTTATCGGCGATCAAAACCGGATCCTCAAAATACTGTGCGATCTTCACGCACCGTTTCGGATCTCCCGGCATGATCACATATCGGCCGACTTCTCCCTGCGCCACCTGTATATGATATTGTCTGCTCGCATCTTCTGAATAATTCTTCATGTAAATCAAGCTCTCCTTTCTAACGTGCACCTTTGTCGTACGGGATTCCTTCCGCTTTCGGTGCCCTGGATTTCTTCGAAACAAATACCAGCACAACCAGAGATATAATATATGGAAGCATGTTATACACCGTGCTCGGCAGCTTCAGCGCTACCAGAAGATCAAATCCTGTATAAACATTGGAAAGCGCACGGAACAATCCGAACAAGAGCGCTGCAAGTCCGATATTGACCGGTTTCCACTGTCCGAAGATCATAACTGCCAGAGCCAGGAATCCGAAGCCCGCAACACCATTTTCAAATTTCCATTCACTGACACCTGCAGTGATGTACACCAGACCGCCAAGTCCGCCAAGAGCACCGGAGATCAGAACGCCCGCATACCGCATTTTATATACATTGATTCCCACCGAATCCGCTGCCTGTGGATGTTCGCCACATGCGCAGAGTCTAAGACCGAATTTTGTCTTATAGAGAACCACATATGCCGCGATCAGCACCAGCAGTGCGATCAGCATAAACCAGTTAAATTCAAATTTCCCGATATTTACAATAAACGCTTTCTTCGCATGTCCATAGGCAACCGTTGAAGATACATTATCTGCATTTTCCGCCGTATTGATTGCTCTTACAAGTACAACCGCAACCGCCGGTCCCAGAAGGTTCAGCGCAGTTCCAACCAGCGTCTGGTCTGCCTTAAACCGGATCGCCGCAACGCCAAGAAGCAGAGAGAAAATCATTCCGATCACCACACTGGCCAGGATTACAAGCAGAATCACAGCCGGAGCTGCTGTCCCTGACGGAAGGAATTTCATCATGAGCGCCCCGCCAAGTGCTCCCATAACCATGATGCCTTCCAGACCGATATTGATAACACCACTATGTTCGGAGAAACAACCTCCAAGTGCCACCAGCACCAGAACAGAAGCAAATATTAATGTATACTGAATCAATAACAACATTATGCTTCGCCTCCTTCCTGTTCTTTTGCGGCGCGCTTTTCATCCCGCTTGTCCAGATATCTGTTAAGCCAGATTTTGAAGAAAAGCACAAAGCCGCACATGTAAATGATGAATGCCGAAATCAGATCCGAAATCTGCGAACAGTACATCGTCTTATCCACATAGGTTCCACCGCTGGTAATATGCTGGATAAAATAAGATGAGAATATCGTTCCGATCGGATTCAGTCCGCCGAGGAACGCAGCCGCTATTCCGTTAAATCCCATAGCCGGAACACTGGTCTGCTGTACCATCCACTGCTCGATCCCACTCAGATAGAAGATCCCCGCTCCGAGCCCCGCAAGTCCTCCTGCGATCATCATCGTCAGGATCGTATTGCTCTTCTCATGCATACCGCAGTATTTCGCAGCCTGCTTGTTCAGACCGGTAGCTTTAAGCTCATATCCGAATTTCGTCTTCTCCATAACGATCCACACTACGATTGCGATGAGCACCGAAAACACGATTCCGATCGTCACGAACTGATTGTTGGAAAACAATTTATCCAGTCCCATCGTCGGAAGCAGCGCATCCTTATTCACACTGGAAAGCGGCCGCGTATACGGCGTGGACTGCTCTTTTACACCAGTCAAAAGCATATTCACACAGTAAAGCGAGATCCAGTTCAGCATGATACAGGAAATAACTTCATTTACATTAAAATATGCTTTCAACGCACCGGAAATCCCCCCGACAATTGCCGCCGCAAGCATGGCCGCAAGCAGGCATATATACCATGGCATATCGAATTTCAATCCGAAATAGAGACAGGCGCCGGCACCAACTACATACTGACCGGCCGCACCGATATTAAATAATCCCACTTTATATGCAAAAAGTACCGATAATGCACACATTAAAAGTGCTGAAGCCTTTACCAGTGTCGTTCCCAGATATTTTTTTGCCGCCACCGCACTCGGATAATATAAAAAGTTCTTCAAAATAGCAACAATTGCTTTTCCTGCCCCTTTCGGGTTGATGATCAGAAGTACAATATAGCCGATCAGGAGACCAATGATAATACAGAGCAATGACGCCAGAATTGTCTGAAAACCGTTGTTCCTTAAAATACTTTGCTTCTTTTTCGGTTTCTTATCCATTGATTATGCCTCCTTTCTCTTAGAACCGGCCATATAGAGTCCCAGTTCTTCCACCGTAACATGTTTCGGATCGAATTCCCCTACGATTTCCCCTTCGTACATAACCAGAATTCTGTCCGAAACATTCATAACCTCATCCAGTTCCAGGCTTATGAGCAGAACGCCTTTCCCGGCATCTCTTTGTGCCACCAGTTCTTTATGCACATTCTCAATCGCTCCTACATCCAGTCCGCGGGTTGGTTGTACCGCTACCAGAAGTTCCGGATTCTTATCGATCTCCCGGGCTATGATCGCCTTCTGCTGATTGCCGCCGGACATGGATCTGGCTTTCGTGACCGGTCCCTGACCGGAACGGATGTCGTACTGTTCGATCAGATGCTCTGCATACTCTCTTATTTCTTTCCGTTTCAAAAATCCAAATTTGCTCGTGAACTGTGGTTCGAAATATCTCTGAAGAATCAGGTTGTACTCCAGAGAATAATCCAGAACCAGCCCATGTTTATGACGGTCTTCCGGGATATGGCTCATACCGGAAGTCAGACGTTTCCGAATCGGCATATGAGTGATATCCACCCCGTTCAGGGTGATCGTACCGCCGGTCACCGGTTCGAGTCCGGTAAGCCCATAGACAAATTCAGTCTGACCGTTTCCATCGATTCCTGCAATGCAGACGATCTCACCTCTTCGAACCTGCAAAGATACCTGATTGACTGCATTATTCTTATGCCGCTTTGATGCCACCGTCATTCCCTGAATATCAAGTAATACTTCCTTCGGTTCAGCCGGCTTCTTTTCTACTACAAAATTAACATCCCGGCCTACCATCATCGCAGAAAGCTTCTCCGGTGTCGTGTCTTTGATATCTACCGTACCAATATATTTTCCTTTTCTCAGTACACTGCAGCGGTCTGCCACCTGCATAATCTCGGCAAGCTTATGAGTAATGAAAAGAATACTCTTTCCTTCTGCAGCCAGATTTTTCATGATCGTCATCAACTCCTGGATCTCCTGCGGTGTCAGCACAGCAGTCGGCTCGTCGAAGATCAGGATCTCATTGTCACGATACAGCATTTTCAGAATCTCTGTTCGCTGCTGCATACCAACGGTAATATCCTCGACCAGTGCATCCGGATCCACTGAAAGTCCATACCGCTCCGACAGTTCCATAACCTTCTTTCTTGCCTCGGCTTTCTGAAGGAAACCTCCCTTGGTGGTCTCCACCCCCAGAATGATATTATCCAGAACGCTGAAACACTCAACCAGTTTAAAATGCTGATGCACCATTCCGATTCCCAGATCATTAGCATCATTCGGATCGTTAATGGTAACTTTCTTCCCGTCTTTGTGAATCTCGCCCTCCTCCGGCTGATAAAGACCAAAGAGTACGCTCATTAATGTGGACTTTCCTGCACCATTTTCTCCCAACAAAGCATGAATCTCACCTTTTTTCAACTGTAAAGTAATATTATCGTTTGCAATGATTCCCGGAAAACGCTTCGTAATATTCAGCATCTCAATTGCATACTCTCCCATCCTTTACACACCTCCTGTCATCGATTATCCTTTCCCTATTTTAAAAGGGAGCGGACCACCGCCCACTCCCCTTGCAGTTTCAGTTACATTTATTTAATGCTGCCGTAGTCATTAACTTTGATTGTCGTTGCCGGCATTGCCGTAATATCATTGGATACGGTAATTTCTCCAGAGTACATTGACTTCACGAGTGTGCGATAATCATCCTCTGTAAATCCGTCGCCCCACTGTGTGCTTTCAAGCGGAAGCTGAACATAGTTTTCTTCCGGATTTTCGGAAACCAGACCAAGATTATCGATCTTGCCTGCGTAGTCACTCCATTTGCCACCCTTAATATCTGTAAGAACCGTATTAACCGTTGCAGCAAGTCCCTTCATAGCAGAAGTAACTGTGATTCCTTCGCCGTATGCATCAATCGTAGGAGCCTGATCAGAGTCAACACCAATCACTTTACCTCCGGTCTTCACTGCTGCTTCGACTGCGGATGTCCAGATACCGCCGCCGCAGGCAAATACGATTTCCACATTCTTTGATCCATACCAGGTATCCATGTAAGCTGTGATATCAGCATCGCCATAGAACTGTCCACCGCATACATACTCGATTTCAATCTGATCTGCGATTCCAAGTTCTTCTGCCGCAGCGTTAGCTCCCTGCACATATCCGTATCCGAAACGTGTAACCGCCGGCACTGCCATACCGCCGAGGAATCCAAGGTGCTTATAACCTAATTTAACAGCTGCGTATCCTGCCATATATCCGGAAAGTTCCTCCTGATAGGTACAGCAGTAAACATTATCTGTGTTATAGTAATCTGCTACGTTGTAGTCGTCCGGATTGTAAGTGTATCCTTCTCCAACGCCCTTCTCACAGATATCTCCTGCTCCAACATCCAATGCAACAAATTTTACATCCGGATAGTTTTCAGACTGAGCAACTACCGTTCCTGCGAACATATATCCCGGCATAACAACGACATTTGCGCCATCAGCCACTGCCTGATCTACACTTGCGTTTCGCGCTTCATCCGAATCGCTCTCCGGCTTGTAGTAATTGAATTCCACATCGTTCTTTTCGCTCCAGGCTTTACAGCTCTCATATGTTGTCTGATTAAAGCTCTGATCTGTAATATCTCCGGAGTCGGTGATCATGGCAATCTGCATGTTTTCACCGGAAGTATCCTCTTTCTTTCCTCCGTCTGTACTACTGTCTGATGAGCCGCCGCATGCTGCCAGTGAAAATGCCATCATACCTGCAAGTAACACTGCAATAAGTCTCTTTTTCATAAAAACAGTTCCTCCTTCTTATTCATTGTTATTTTTGCCCTTTTGTCTTTCTTTATTCCGGTATCAGAAACACCCGGAACTGACAATCTTGTAGTAATTATGACATATGTCTCGATAATATCATAGGACTTGAGTCTCTTTTTTTGAAAATATTTTGCATTTTGTCGCAAATAGACATTTTTCCGCTTTGTTATTTATGCATTTTTTACAGTTCGTTTTTTAACCAAAAAGGATTTTGTCCCTTTTTGGAACTATCAACGCTTCTAACTTAAAGGGGCCGCCGAATCTCTTTGGAATATGCATGGCAAAAAGCGGACAGCTTACGCTGTCCACTTTCCCCTTAATGACAAATTTGCTCTATTCTTCTGCATCGTCTGCCTGTAATACTTCTTCGTATTTTTCAAGAATCAGTTTCTGAATACGCTCTCTCGTCCCGGAATTAATCGGATGTGCGATATCACGATATTCTCCATCCATCGCTTTCTTACTTGGCATTGCGATGAAAAGTCCTTTTTCGCCTTCAATTACTTTGATGTCATGAACAACAAACTCTTCATCCATTGTAATTGACACAACTGCTTTTAACTTTCCTTCCTTCGCTACCTTCCTCACGCGTACATCTGTGATTTGCATTTTTCTAGCCCCTTTCTCCAGTAATGCATACGACTAACCCTCTGGTCCTTATAATGCATACCTCTCGTTCTTTTCTACTACTACCTTCACACCATTTTCTCCAACGTGGCGCGTATTTGCCCGAATTGTGTCGCGACTTTCTACGATACAGTTTTCTATGTATGTATTATCCCCCAGATAAACATCATTCAGAATGATCGAATTCTTAATCACACAATTATTTCCGACAAATGCTTTCTTAAACAGAATGGAATTTTCCACTGTACCGTTGATGATACATCCGCTGGAAATCAGACTGTTCTTCACAACGGATCCCGGGTTATACTTTGCCGGCGGCAAATCTGTAACTTTTGAATAAATATCTGGGTGTTGTTTAAAGAAATAATTTCTTACTTCCGGTTTCAGGAAATCCATATTCGTCTTATAATAAGCATCTACTGTTGAAATATTGCTCCAGTAGCTATTTATTTTATAACCGTATATCTTCTTCAGATTCTTGTATCTGATCAGGATATCCGTTACAAAATCATGTCTCTCTTCTTCGGCACTCCGTTCAATCAGTTCAATGAGCTGCCTTCTGCGGATCACATAAATTCCGGTCGAGATCGTCGTCGCATTCGTGATCATCGGCTTTTCTTCAAACTCCTGGATCCGCATAGCCTCGTCCATTTTGACCGTACCGAAACGTGTCGGATCCTCTCCCGGATCCAGATCCTTGCAAACCACTGTAATATCGGCCTTCTTAGCGATGTGATATTCCAGCACTTTATTATAATCCAGTTTATAAACGGCATCACCGGACGTAATGATCACATACGGCTCATGACACCTTTTCAGGAAATCGAGATTCTGGTAAATAGCATCCGCCGTTCCACGATACCAATATCCGTTATCCGCCGTTATGGTCGGCGTAAATACATAGAGTCCTCCCTGTTTTCTTCCGAAATCCCACCATTTGGAGGAATTCAGATGTTCGTTCAGTGAACGGGCATTATACTGTGTCAATACTGCTACCTTCTGTATATGAGAATTCGACATACTGCTGAGTGCAAAGTCAATACACCGGTAGCTGCCTGCGATCGGCATCGCTGCCACCGCACGTTTCTGGGTAAGTTCACGCATCTTGTTGCTGTTTCCGCCCGCTAAAATAAGTCCTACCGCTTTCATGATCTGTCACCCGCCTTTACTAATGCTCCGCCGCTTTCAAGAACGCCGTTTTCATAATCTTCCTTCATCGTAACTCCACTGATTGCAGTGTTTTTACCAATCTGGACACCGGACGGAATGACCGAGTTTTCTCCGATCGTCACAAGTCCGGAATTGTAAATATCGGGTCTGAGGCAGTTCGGTGCCTCACTTCCGATTCCCATTGTAACATTATCACCAACCGTGACATTCTCCGCAATAATGGCCTTGTCCACCACGCAGTGTTCACCGATCGTTACATCTTTCATAATGATCGAGTCACGCACCACCGTGCCCTTTCCGATCGTGACACCGGAACTAATCACACAATTGCGCACTTCTCCGTAAATCTCCGCACCGTCACCGATGATGCTCCGTTCAATGACAGACTGATCTGAAATGTATTGTGGCGGAATAATATCACTGTTTGTATAAATCTTCCAGAATTCTTCGTATAAATTAAATTCGGGAATGATATCGATCAGCTCCATATTGGCTTCCCAGTAGGAACTGAGTGTACCGACATCCTTCCAATATCCATTATACTCATATGCGAACAGTCTCTTATCATTCTGATGGCAATACGGAATGATATGCTTGCCGAAGTCGCATCCCGGTTGATCGGAGAGTTTCAAAAGCGCATCCTTCAATACCGGCCAACTGAAAATATAGATACCCATGGATGCAAGATTACTCCGTGGATGTTCCGGTTTCTCCTCAAATTCCGTGATTCTGTTATCATCATCTGTAATAACGATTCCGAAACGGCTTGCCTCCTCAAGCGGAACCGGCATTGCCGCGATCGTCACATCCGCATGGTTCTCTTTATGGAAATCCAGCATCACCTCATAGTCCATCTTATAAATGTGGTCACCGGATAAGATCAGCACATAATCAGGATTAAAGGTCTCCATATAATCCAGATTCTGGTATATCGCATTAGCCGTTCCCGTATACCATTCACTGTTGCTGCTCTTTTCATACGGTGGTAGAATCGATACCCCTCCAATATTACGATCCAAGTCCCAAGGAATTCCGATTCCTATATGTGTGTTGAGTCGTAAGGGCTGATATTGAGTCAATACTCCTACGGTGTCAATTCCCGAGTTGATGCAGTTGCTAAGCGGAAAATCGATAATACGGTATTTTCCTCCGAAAGCCACAGCCGGCTTGGCTACCTTGGCAGTCAGTACTCCGAGTCTGCTTCCCTGACCTCCCGCGAGTAACATCGCTATCATCTCTTTCTTAATCATGTCGTCACCCCTTCTCAGTAATTCTAGTTCTTACATTATAACATATCGCCTTCGTATAGTGAACAATTTTTACAAAAAAAAATCGTTCGTCCCGTTCTTTTTATGAAAATATCACAAAAAGAAATCTCCTGTTTTTTCATATGTAGATTATGATATAATAATTTTACAAAAACCTTTAATATTATTATATGAGAATAGGAAGTGTATTTATGTATAAAATTGATTTTAATCATCCATGCCATGTTCACTTTATCGGAATCGGAGGCATCAGCATGAGCGGACTTGCGGAAATCCTCATGAAAGAGGGATTTACGGTATCCGGCTCTGACAACAAAGAGTCCTCGCTCACGGATCACCTCACCGATAAAGGTGCCGTTATTTTTTACGGCCAGAAGGCTTCCAATATAATCGACGGCATTAATGTCGTTGTTTACACCGCAGCCATTCACGAGGATAATGAAGAATTCATGGAAGCAAAGCGGCAGGGACTTCCGATGCTTTCCCGCGCTGAACTGCTCGGACAGCTTATGACCAATTACGATACGCCCATCGCCGTTTCCGGAACACATGGGAAGACCACGACAACGTCCATGCTGTCACACATTTTTCTCGCCGGAGACATGGACCCCACGATTTCCGTGGGCGGAATCCTCAAGGCGATTCACGGCAACATCCGTGTGGGAAGCTCCGGACTTTTCGTCACAGAAGCCTGCGAGTATACGAACAGCTTCCTGCATTTCTTCCCAAAGATCAGCGTGATCCTGAATATCGATGCCGATCATCTGGATTTCTTCAAGGATCTGGATGACATCCGCCACTCGTTCCGCCTTTTCGCAGAACTCCTGCCGGAAGACGGAACCCTGGTGATCAACGGCGACATCGAAAACCTCTCTTATATTACAGACGGACTTGCCTGTCGCGTTGTGACATTCGGTCGGGAAGCTTCTCTTGATTACAGTGCTTCCGATATTCAATACGATGAACAGGGAAATGCATCCTTTGATCTCATCCGGCACGGGATACCGTCCGGGCATGTGACATTATCTGTAGGCGGAGAACACAATGTTTATAATGCGCTTTCCGCCATTGCTGTTGCGGATCTCCTGGGCGTATCAGCAGAAACGATACAGGAAGGCCTCCTTTCCTTCCACGGAACAGACCGCCGTTTTGAATACAAGGGAGAATTTAACGGTATTACCGTGATCGATGATTACGCACATCATCCCACGGAGATCGAAGCGACCCTGAAAAGTGCTGCCCACTACCCGCACAGAGAACTGTGGTGCATCTTCCAGCCCCACACCTACACCAGAACGAAAGCACTGTTCGATGAATTTGCACAGGCACTTTCACACACAGACCATCTGATCCTGGCAGATATTTATGCAGCGCGAGAGACTGATACCCTGGGCATCTCCTCAGAACAGCTTGCCCGTGCAGCCGCCTCTTACGGCTGTGACGCCATCTATCTGCCAAGCTTTGATGAGATAGAAAAATACGTCAGGGATCACTGTCAATCAGGGGACTTGTTGATAACTATGGGCGCGGGAGACGTTGTAAATATTGGGGAAGATCTCTTAAAAGCCTAGTTATCCCCATTATCCCCACAGTTTTATCAACAAAAAACATCAAATTCTCGTAAAATAATTCTTTTTCCTGCCGCAACTTCATGCTATGATTAAATGGCATCAAATTTACGAACATTAAAGGAGCAGGAACATGAGTGCATTGGTTTTGCGTAATCGTTTCCAGGGCAATACGACTCTGGTCGAGAATGAATTTATAGACAATTACATGGCGGCAGCGAACGGCGAATTTGTCAAGATCTATCTCCTCCTGCTTCGTCATATCAATAATCCGGACGTGTCCCTCAGCATTTCCAGGATTGCCGATTATCTTGAGAACACAGAGGGAGATGTTCTGCGCGCATTGAAGTACTGGGAGAAGCAGGGACTTCTGAGGTTGGAATATGATACGGATCAGAATATCATTGGTCTGGATCTGGTATCTCCTTCCGCACCAAATGCCGCACCCCCGGTCAGACCGGAACCGGTGCCCCGTGAAGCACAAAGTACACCCGCACAGGCGGCGCCCGTTTCCAATCCGAAGTCTGTTGTGAACCGCAAGGAATTAAAGCAGATTCTTTTTGTCGCCGAGCAGTATCTTGGCAAGACTTTAAGCCGAACCGATGTGGACACAATTACCTATTTTTATGACACACTCGGCTTTTCTGCTGATCTGATTGAATATTTAATCGAATATTGTGTCGAAAATGGTCATCGGAGTATGCACTATATCCAGAAAGTTGCTCTGTCCTGGGCGGACGAGCACATCACCAGCGTGGAACAGGCGAAGAATACATCCGCGCTTTATAACAAAACATGCTACTCCATTCTTAATGCATTTGGAATCAAGGGCCGCGGACCTGCCGCTTCCGAATTAGAATACATACGCAAATGGACCGCAACCGACGGGATCGATCTGGAACTGATCCTCGAGGCCTGCAACCGTACCATGGCAGCGATTCATCAGCCCAGTTTTGAATACACGGACAAGATCCTTCAGAACTGGCGCAGCAGAAATGTACATACTCTCACCGATGTCCGTGTTCTTGACTCTGCTTACGAACAGGAAAAAAACGCCCAGAAGAAGAATCCGCGCCGCACACCGGTGCAGTCTGCGCCATCCAAATTCCGCAGTTTCGAAGAACGCTCCTATGATATGGACGAATTGACGAAAGAATTACTGCGAAGCAACTAAGAAAGGGAGAATACCGTGCCGTTAACCAATTCGCAATATAATACGCTGATGCGTATCTATGAAGAGAAACAGGTACGCAGCCGAGACCGCCTGAATCTTCATTTTGAACGGGTATATGAGGCCGTTCCGGAAATAAAATCCCTGGATGATTCTATTTCCTATTACAGCGTACAACAGGCACGCAAGCTGCTTTCCGGAGATGAAAGTGCTTTGCCTGCGCTGAAGAAACAACTTCATGAGCTTTCCCAGAGAAGGACACAGCTTCTTGTGGAGAACGGTTTTCCGGCAGATTATCTGGAAGCCACTTACGAATGCCCCGACTGCAAAGATACCGGTTATATCGGTAACCAGAAATGCCATTGCTTTTTAAAATCAATCATTGATTTGTTTTATACTCAGTCGAATCTAAAGGGAATTCTTGAGCATGAGAATTTTGACACTTTTTCATTCGACTATTATTCCAAAAATTATATAGATCGTTTGTCCGGACAGACTTCGCGGGCTCTTGCCGAAAAAGCCTACTTTGAGTGTATGAATTTCATCCGCAATTTCGATACCGCCCATGAAAATCTGCTTCTGTTTGGCACTACCGGAATCGGAAAGACGTTTCTCTCCCACTGTATTGCCAGAGAAATCATGCAGTCCGTACATTCCGTTCTTTATCTGACTGCCAGCGAACTTTTCGATTCGCTGCTTGACAAAACCCTGAATAAAACTGACGACAGTCAGTTATTATATGAACAGATTCAAACTTGCGATCTGCTGATTATTGATGACCTGGGAACGGAACGCAATACCGATTTCGTCGTTTCCCAGCTGTTCGTGTGTCTGAATGACCGTATTCTGAATAACCGCTCCACGATCATTTCCACGAACCTCACCCTTGAAAAGATTAAGTCCAACTATACGGAACGGACTTTTTCCCGTATCAGCAATCATTACAAAATTCTTCGCCTTGCCGGCGATGACATTCGTATTCAAAAAAAACTAATGAACAGGGAGGAACTCTAAATGTTACACCGCAAAGAACGTATTCTTGACAATATTCCGGTAGGGTCACTCGGCATTATCGCCGTTGACGGCTGTCAGGAAATGGGCGCCCGCGTAAATGACTACCTGGTAAGATGGCGCAAAGAGGACGAAAGTGCCAACAAAGATCATATTGTTTTCAACGGATATGAGAAGGATACTTATCTCATTGATGCAAAGGTTCCACGTTTTGGTTCCGGAGAAGCAAAAGGAATCATTGAAGAGTCCGTAAGGGGAATGGATCTCTATCTGATGGTTGATGTCTGCAATTATAGTCTCACCTACTCCTTGACCGGTAATATCAATCATATGTCTCCGGACGATCATTTCCAGAATCTAAAGCGTATTATCGCTGCTGTAGGTGGAAAAGCCCGCAGATTGAATGTTATTATGCCTTTCCTCTATGAGAGCCGCCAGCATAAGAGAAGCGGACGCGAATCACTGGACTGTGCTCTTGCGCTGCAGGAACTGGTCCGCATGGGCGTTGACAATATCATCACATTTGATGCACACGATCCCCGTGTACAAAACGCAATTCCACTCAGTGGTTTCGAGACGATACGTCCGACTTATCAGTTTGTGAAGGGTCTATTAGATAACGTAAAGGATCTTCAGATCGACAGTGAACATATGATGGCGATCAGCCCGGATGAAGGCGCCACCGAACGTGCAATCTACCTTGCGAACGTACTTGGTCTTGATATGGGTATGTTCTACAAGCGACGTGATTATACCCGCGTTGTGGATGGCCGCAATCCGATTGTCGCACATGAATTCCTTGGCTCTTCTGTGGAGGGAAAAGACGTCATTATTCTGGATGATATGATTTCTTCCGGCGACAGCATCCTCGATGTAGCCGGACAGCTCAAGGCAAGAAAAGCAAAACGAATCTATGCGGCTGCTACCTTCGGTCTCTTTACAAACGGTATGGGTAAATTTGACAAAGCATACGAAGACGGTCTGCTCGATGGTGTTCTGACAACTAACCTGATCTACCAGTCACCGGAGCTTTTAAGCCGTCCATATTACATCAACTGTGATATGAGCAAATACATCGCTCTTGTAATTGACACCCTGAATCACGACGGATCTATCAGCAGTATTCTTGATCCAAGCGAACGTATTCAGAACATTGTTCAGAAATACAAGAATGGGGAAGATTTCTAAATTTTAATATAGGTATTCCTTATCACAAAAGGCTGTGTGAAAAACTATTGTCCTCGTTTTCACACAGCCTTTTTTCAATACCAATATACAGCCCTTATAAACATATCTTATGATACGAAATCCCGTTTCTTTTCAAAGCTTCTTCTTCTCTACTCTGGCATGTAAAGATCAGTACCTGCTTCCGATTCCTTTCCAGCCAACGCAGTACCGCGCTCAGGCGCCGGTCATCATAACAGACAAACGCATCATCAAAGACCACAGGGAATTCTTCTTCATGGAGAATCTCCGCTGCAGCCATACGAAGAGCAAAATAAATCTGTTCCAGCGTTCCCTTACTAACCTGATCCATTGTGATGATTCTGCCTTCCACCAGAAGCTGTACACGCATTGCATCGTCCACCCAGACCTTTTCATATACGCCTTCCGTCACCTCACACAGGATCTCGGAAACACGACAGTTCAGTCTCTGTCCAAACCTGCCCTGCATTTCTTTCGACAGCTGATTCATTCGTTCCGCCGCAATCTCATAGGCCCGGCGATGTTTTTCCAATTCTTTGATGTCGTCACCGACTTCATCCATCTCATCCAGTTGTTCTGACAGATTCTCATACTGTACCTTCTTCTCACGGTACTCCTCCCTAAGCCGCTCCACCTGCCACCTGAGCTTTTCGGTATCTGCTTCCATTTTCTTCTGCTCCTGCGTCTTTTCCTCATCTTCCGCTTTCTTTTTGCGTCCGTCTTTCATACGGTTCCACAAATGCATCCCCTCTGCAAGCGCAATCACAATTGTAATCAGGAAATTCCATGGACGTTTAAAGAGTATAAAGGATAAGATCACCGCCAAAAGCATTGCCAAAAGCACAGCCGGATGAACACGCCAGTTGGAAAAAACACCCTTCCCTGCTTCTTCCTCCGCCGCCTTCCGCAGCTCTTCTCTTCTTTTC
The DNA here is from genome assembly GCF_052066395.1 of Bariatricus sp. HCP28S3_A4. Taxonomy (NCBI): domain Bacteria; kingdom Bacillati; phylum Bacillota; class Clostridia; order Lachnospirales; family Lachnospiraceae; genus Bariatricus; species Bariatricus sp. HCP28S3_A4. Next base: position 28,925 of record NZ_JBQHSE010000014.1, read on the forward strand.
CCACAGCTTTCCATTCTGTCGTTCCAGGCATCTTCTGCCTGCTGCAGATCCTTCTCCAGCCGGTGCAGATCCCGCCAAACATAAGAAATCTCCAGCTCAATCTTCTCCCGTTTTTCCTGTTTCTGCCGTCCGTGTTCACGAATTGCTTTTTCCGTCTCTTTTTTTCTCTCGCCTAAAAGTTCCAGTGCCGCCGATAGATTCATTTCACCATTGCCGGTCGCATAATAATTCGCGGCATAATCTTTAAGCCTTGCCGAAAGCGCCGCTGTTGTAGCGGCACGCATCTGCCCCACCGCCACGGTATTTTCAAAATCCGCCTCAGTCATTCCGTCAAGTAGTACATCCAGATCCCCATGCTCCAAAGAAAGCTGTTCCCCGTCATCCTCACAGAAGAGCAGTGCACTCTTCGCGTACTTGTCAAAATGTCGCTCCAGACGGAAATTTCGTCTGCCACAGGTAAACCGAATCACCCCCGCATAATAATTCGGGTTCTCCCATGGTTCATATCTGCTGAAGGTGTCGTTGGCCGCCGCTCTTCCCCGTCCGCGTTCCATCCCAAAAAGCATCCCTTTTAAAAATGTATGAACCGTCGTCTTTCCGGCACCATTTTCCCCATAGATCAGATTCATTCCATCCGAAAACCTGATATTTTTATTTGAGAACTTTCCAAAGTTCTCCAGCACCAGCTCTTTAATCTCCATTTTCTATCCCCTTTTCGTCTCCAGAAGCGCTTTCACGCCCTCAAAAAGCGCCAGAGCTTCCTCACTTCCTTCCGGACTTTGTTTCAGACTTTCGATGTATACTCCCAACAAATTATCTTTGTTCTGCTCCGCCAACATTTCAAAGTCATACGCAGGTTTTGTCTCGTCCACAAATTCAAGTACATTTCCATATGCATCCATTCCAGAGACATCATACACCTGATCCGGACTGCGATATCCGTCAAGTATAATCTTGTACAGATTCTGTGTTCCTCCGGAGACGATCATCTGTGCAATCTTCTCCCTTAATTCTCTTCCTGTCATCTGCTCTGTAGTTTCCACTTTCATATGAACATACTCCCGGGACGCAAACGGAACGAATTCTGTCTTGACGGATTTTCCTCGAATCTCTCCGATTATATATCCATGTTTTCCGACATCATTCTTGTCTGTCGGTTCCAAAGACCCCGAATAATAGATATGGTTTTTCTCAATCTCCATCGGCCGATGTATATGCCCGAGTGCTACATAATCATACCCCAAGTTCATAATATTGTTTCTTTGAATCGGGATATGCTTCTCATCCCCGCCATGGGCTATCAGGATCTCAACCGGCTGTTTCTTCTGTGGAAACGCATCGGTATACAGTGCTTCACGGATTTCTTTCTGCCCGTAACTGAAACCATAGACGCTGGTTCCCAACTCCTCAAATTCCACAAATCCCATAGTCTGCTCCAGCAACGGATAGACCTGGCTTTTCCACTGATATGTAAGATAATAAGAAGATGGTTTTAGATAATCGTGATTCCCGGCGATGAACACGATCTTTGTGTGCGTTAGCTGTGAAAAAAGATAATCCACTTCCTTCAGTTCCCTAAGAAGAGGCTGTCTGTGAAACAGATCTCCCGCAATCAGAAGAAGATCCACCTGTTCTTCCTCACACACCTTAACCAGACGTTCCAGACTGTTCCACAATTCTTCCGCCCGTCTCTGGCTATACGCGCTTCCTGCGTCTGGCGATGCTCCAAGATGGATGTCTGCTGTGTGTATAAACCTCATCAATCTCCCCCTCCTTTTCCATCGGCAAATCCACGATCATCCGGGTTCTTCCGTCTTCACTTTCGGCGCGCATCGAGCCACCATGCAGTTCTACGATTTCTTTCGCGATAGCAAGCCCCAGCCCGGCACCACCCGTTGTACTGGAGCGCGCCGCATCTGCCCTGTAAAATTTATTAAAAATCTTTTCCAGCTTATCTGCCGGAATGGTATCTCCTTCATTTTCAAAAACGATCTCAACAATCTGCTCCTTTTGCCGGGCCAGTATTCGAAGTTCTGTATCGCTTCGGCAGTAGGCAATCGCATTTCTCAGAATATTGTCAAATACTCTGGCCAGTTTATCCGGATCTCCCTTGATCAACAGATTCCCCTCCGTCTGAACTGTGCAGATGAGATTCTTTTCCTGCAGGACCGCATACAATTCATCCGCGATCTGCTCCAGCATCATATCCAGATCCAATTCCACCGGCTCCAGTGTAATATCCTGAAGATTCAGACGCGTGATCTCAAAGAATTCATTGATCAGATCGCCGAGACGGATCGCCTTCTCCAAAGAAATGTGCGTATACCTGGCCCGTTCTGCCTCCGACATTTCCGGATTCGTATCCAGCATCGTCAGATACGCCACCACCGAAGTCAGCGGTGTCTTCAGATCATGCGCCAGGAACAATACCAGATCATTTTTCTTCTCTTCGATCTCCTGCGCTTCTTTTTCCTGTTTTTTCAGTGTCTGCTTGATTTCATTCAGACGATCCTCCAGCGGTTTCAATTCCGTGATAAGCCGGATGGGCTGATCCGAATCAGAGAGAATGTTCTCGATTCCATCACCGATCTGATCCATGTATCTGGTCATTTTCGATAGCGCAATATAGAAGAATAGCGAAAAAAGGGCCAGAAATCCCAGAATCATAAAAAATACTTTGTTATCCCCGATCAGCAGCCAGTACAGATGAATGGCCGTTCCCTCTTCCACATGCAGGGTTTCCATCAGCTTCAGAAACAGATTTGCAAAGCTGTCGTTATACACGCCGTCGATCACATACTCCAGAATCACACCGCCTACCAATACCGTGAGTGCTGTCACAAAAACCGTCTGAAGCAAAATACTGAGTTTTAATTTACGGTAATTATTCTTCAACCTTATACCCAACTCCCCACACCGTCTTGATAAAGTCCGATTTTCCGGTAGGACCGCTCATTTTCTCGCGCAGATGCCGAATATGAACCATGACGGTATTATTGCTGTTTTTATAGTAGTTTTCATGCCAGACCGATTCAAATAACTCCTCCGAACTGATCACCTTCCCACGGTTCTCGCAGAGCAGCCACAAAATATCAAATTCAATCGGAGTCAGCGTCAACGACCGCTCATTGTATGTACATTCATGTGACTGCTTGTTCAGAACCAGCCCGCCGAAATCAATCACATCCCCCTCGCTCCTGCTCTTATCATTGTACTGCGTATAGCGGCGCATCTGCGCTTTCACTCTGGCGACAAGCTCCAACGGATTAAACGGTTTCGGGATGTAATCATCTGCTCCCATTGTAAGTCCGGTAATCTTGTCCAGATATTCCGTTTTTGCCGTCAGCATAATGACCGGAAATGTGTATTTCTCCCGGATTTTCTTCAGAATAGTGAAGCCGTCGATATCGGGAAGCATCACATCCAGAATGGCCAGATCAATTCTCGTGCTCTCAATACAGTCCAACGCATCCTGCCCCGTATAAAACTTCAGGACATGGTATTCATTCTGCAGATACAGATCCACGACATCTGCAATCTCTTTTTCATCATCCACAATTAATATTGTATTCATACTCCTTCCTCCTTCTCTTATGCCCCCTCAAGCCTTCTTCTCATCTTTCCACTGATGTACAGAGTAAAACATCGCCGCAGCTGGCGCCTCTTAAGCCTCCATCTGCGGCGTTTTCTCACTTTCTAAAGTTCACAGTTATTAACCGTTCTCGGGAACGGAATCACATCGCGAATATTGGACATACCGGTGAGATACATGATGCATCTCTCGAATCCCAGACCAAATCCTGCATGTCTTGTGGAACCATATTTTCTCAAATCCAGATAGAACTGATAATCTTCCGTTTTCAGGTTCAGTTCCTTCATACGGGCAAGAAGCTTGTCGTAGTCATCCTCCCTCTGACTTCCTCCGATGATCTCACCGATTCCCGGAACCAGACAGTCCACAGCTGCAACCGTCTTGTTATCATCGTTCATCTTCATATAGAATGCTTTGATCTCCTTCGGATAATCTGTCACAAATACCGGGCGCTTGAATACCTGTTCTGTCAGATACCGCTCATGCTCGGTCTGAAGATCTGTTCCCCAGGATACCTTATATTCAAAATTCTCATTATTCTTTTCCAGAATCTCAATTGCTTCGGTGTAAGTCACACGGGCAAACTCAGAATTAACCACATTATTCAGCCGCTCCAGAAGCCCCTTGTCCACAAATGAATTGAAGAAATTCATCTCTTCCGGTGCATTTTCCATCACGTAACGAATAATATATTTCAGCATGCTCTCTGCAAGTATCATGTCATCATCCAGATCCGCAAATGCGATCTCCGGTTCGATCATCCAGAACTCAGCCGCATGGCGGGTTGTATTGGAATTCTCTGCACGGAACGTAGGCCCGAAGGTATAAATATTCCGGAACGCCTGTGCAAATGTCTCTCCGTTCAGCTGTCCGCTTACCGTCAGATTGGTTTCCTTATTAAAGAAATCCTTTGTGTAATCTACAGTTCCGTCCGGATTCTTCGGCAGATTCTCCAGATCCAGTGTGGTAACGCGGAACATCTCTCCCGCTCCCTCACAATCACTTCCGGTGATCAGCGGTGTATGCACATACACAAATCCTCTTTCCTGGAAGAATTTGTGGATCGCATACGCGGTCAGGGAACGAACACGGAATACAGCCTGGAATGTATTCGTTCTCGGGCGCAAATGTGAAATTGTTCTCAAATATTCGAAACTATGGCGTTTCTTCTGAAGCGGATAATCCGGAGCAGATGCTCCTTCAATCTCAATCTCTTCCGCCTGAATCTCAAAAGGCTGCTTTGCTTCCGGAGTTGCCACCAGTGTTCCCCTTACAATAATGGCTGCCCCTACATTCAACTTGGAAATCTCTGCAAAGTTCGGCATTGCATCGTGATAAACCACCTGCAGCGTTTCAAAGAATGATCCATCATTTACAACGATAAATCCGAAAGATTTGGATCCGCGCACACTGCGAACCCAGCCACCGATCGTGACTTCCTTGTCCAAGTATTCTTCCCGGGATTTGTATAGTTCTTTAATCGTTATTAAATTCATTGGTAAAACCCTCCGTCCATATCATTACATTATTTTTAAGTATAACATTATTCTCGATATTTTGAAAGGGTTATTTCGTCTACTCCAAAGTTATGATGATATCATCATTCTCCCGTCCGGCATCCCGGAACACCTGCATGATCTCCTGAAAATATTCGCTGCGTCCCGTGCTGTGAAATACTTCTATATGCGTATTCTGCATATCATTCAGGCAGTCCTGCAGCGTATCCAGGTTATTCTCATACCGGTCCGGAAGATCCAGTTTCTCCTTGATGTACTGATGTGCTTTCTCCGGCTCCTCCATATATAACCCATTCAAAATGACTGACTTCATCTGCAAATCCTCCTTTTCCAGTTTTCTAGATTCTGGTTTCCCTATTCCGGAATCAATTCTAGGATTTGCAGTTTTATCGGAAATATACACGTTTCTCTACGGCTTGCATCTTCCACAAGGCTCATATCCCTGCGCAATCAGCTCCGTACGGGTTCCGGTATACTCCTCTTTATTTTCTTTCTTGATCTCTTCTGCTCCCCCGCAAGAAGAAAAGTGAAATTTTTTCGTGTTTGTGTTAAGAATATAATTATTTTTCCGATCAGAATTTACTGTTTCTTTCGTATCCTCAGCTTCCCGACTGTCGCCTGTGGCATAATCCACTTCAATTCCCGGCTGAACGTTGTACACATATACGTTATAACAGATCTCTTCTCCGTCATCTTCCACAGACTTGGCTTCCATCTGCACACCGGACGCAACCAGATTATCCCCCTCGAAAACCGGTGTCACACGATACATCACATGGTTCCCTGTCTCACGGATATAATCCGCCACCATATTCTCAAACGGAAGCATCCCTTCCACATTCATATAGCGTGTTCCTGTAATCAGATTTTCTTCATTTGCGTTCTCCGCCGTAAGCTGATATCCAATCAAATGACAGCGGTTGTACAAATATTTTCCATCCACATTATCGTATTTCACCGTCTGCCAGCCGGACGGTTTCACCTGACCGATATTTCCCCTTTTCTCCGTGGGCATCAGTTCTTCGCCGATCACAGCCTCTGCCACCCCGCATCTTCCCAATCCGTCCAGCTCACTGTAAGATTCATATGCCTCCGGCTGCAGCTCATCCTCTGTAAAATCCGGCTCATCATCGTTGATGACCACATAAGGTTCTCCGTCATATTCCTGAACCTGCGCGACCGAGCTTGCACCGGAATTCTCCCACATCTGCGCATTTTCTTCCGCAAAAATTCCCGCCTCCTCACATCCCGCCAGCGGAAATGCAAGAAGAATGCAAAGTGCAATAGCAATGATTCTATTTCTTTTAATCATTCTGTTTTTCTCCCCTTATGTAAATCTCTTTCGTGATCTTTTCATGTGAATTGCCCCTCATATCCACACTTTCTACTTTTTCCCACTCCTCAAGACATAAGTCCAGATACTGATCCGCCGGATATCTCCGATTCCAATGATATACGATCAGTTTTTCAATTCTGGAAACGTATGGCTTCAGTTCTGCATTTTCTACAAAACAGTATTCTCCCTCCTGTGCCATCTCCAGAAACTGTTCTGAGCTTATGATCTGCATATCACCGGCTTCCTCTCTGTCTCTCAGTTCTCCTGCCGATGCAAATAATTTTTCCGAAAATGGATGAATCCAAAGTTTTCCGTCTCCGCAGATCTTACGGATGTCTCCCGTTACCACTTTATCGCGACTCTGTCTGCGCTTGTTGAACATCATGCCTCCGGCATCGTCAATACATAGAATTACTATCATAAACCTTATATTCTCCCCTTTTCTGCTGGTTACCTATGATATACTGAAAAAGTGTCTTGTTGGAAGTCTAACATATCCTGTAACGGATTTCAACACCCGTATTATTGTCCTGCCCTAATCCTTCTTATAATTAGCAGGCATTCTATATATTCATCCTCAAGCACCGTATCGTCGTCCTGCTCTGCCCACTTAATGTACAGGTAAAGAGTGTCAGATCCCAGTCTCCACTCCTCATCTCTTCCACAGCCGCAGCCTGAAGTACTTCCAGCTCTGCCACTTCATATACAAATTCATTTCCATCTACATCTTTGAAAATAACAGGATCTCCAACCTGCAATTTACTCAGATTTCCAAAGAAAGAAACGTAATTGTGTGCGGCAATAATCAGATCATCCTTATACGCAGAGCCTTCATAACGGCAAGGTGCAATCTTCAGATTCAGGGGGCTTAGGCTGCTGACGACCGGAAGTTCCAGATTCAAAGACGGAATCTGAAGAACCCCGATATACTCCACGCCATCAATCCGCTGCATCGGCATCTCCATATCCGGATTCAAAATATAATCCGGTATTTCCGGTTCGTCTTCCTGTTCCTCCTCATCCTGCTCCTCTATCCGGATTTCATCCAATGCCTGACGGGCAGAACACTTTGCCCGATATTCATCATAAATATTATAGCCTGTAAGGAAAAAGGCTGCCGCAATCAGCAACAGCCCTGACAGGATCCAAATTCTCCCTTTATTTTTCATGTGTATTTCCTCTCCGACGCAGCACTCCGATTACTATAAGGAGCAAGCCTCCGGCCACAAGTATCGGAACCGGCCACCAGAGCTGTCCTGTCTGCGGGAGCGCAGGATTTCCCGGTTTACCTGGATTTTCTGGTTGTGCCGGATTTTCAGGGGTACCTTCATCATACGTATTCGTCACCACAAATGTGGTGCCTTCCCGGGTCACCAAAACCGTATAATCCTCCAGTTCCTTTTCCGCTACAGTCCACTTAAAGCTCTCATCCAGCTCATCCCATGTATACCGCCAGTCATTTGCAGCACTCAGCGTTACGGTATCAAATACTTCTCCATCCTTCAGAAGCTGCACTTCAATCTCCTTCGGACGCTCCTTCTCATGCCCTTCATCCTTCCATACCTTCAATACTTTACGGGTTATCGTCTTCGGCTCTTCCGGAACCGGCTCCGAATCATGTTTGGCGTTGGCCGTTACATCATAGATCCAGGTGTTATTTTCCTTATCCAGACTCGGCAGCATCACCATAAACGGGGACGCGTCATAATAGTATCCGTCCTGTGTATGGCGCCGGCTGATCACCAGATATAAGCCCGGTGTCAGTTTTTCCTGTGTGTTCGGAAATGTAACCAGTCCATTTTCATCCGTCTCCCCACTGTCAGTCGGCGGAATCTGATCCCGGAGAACATATCCTTCCAGCGTCGCTGCCAGTTCCCTCCAGGCCTCATCGTTCTTTCCGCGGATATCTACATTGAACTGTTGAAATGTCTCTGTAGTTGTCAGTTCTCCGTACTCATCTACCGTGGCCACCAGATAAATGTCAAACTCCGCACCGGCCAACGGCGTATCGCCATCCCGATAGGAAATGGTCAGGCTCACATCCTTATTCAGTTCAATACTTCCCGCCGCCAGTACGCTCATCGGCAGGATCATACACGCCGCCAGCAAACTAAGCAGAACGGCCGTCAGACGTTTAGAAATCTTCATCATCGTCACCTCCATGATTTTTCTTGCGCTGCCTCGGGAGCAGCAGGATCACTAAAAGCAAAAGCAACATCGGGGTTGCTATAGCAGGTGCCACGATCAGCGGCTCAATCTGTATTGCATCCGCCGCCACACGGGCTTTATTTGCTTCTTTTACATTTTCAATTCGATGCCCCCGCACCAACAGACGGTGGGTATTGATTCCATACGGAGTGCAGGTAACAAGTGTGCAGTAGTCCTGTCCTTCCACAATGCGGAGCGCTTCGACCTGCTGTGGTTCCACGATCAGGATCTGATCCACTTCATATGTCAGGACCTCATCCATCACCCGGAGCATGAAAATGTCTCCTTCATTCAGCTTATCCAGGTTGGTAAACAGCTTCGCGCTCGGCAGTCCTCTGTGTCCGGACAGCACGCAATGGGTACTTTCCCCTCCCACCGGAAGACTCGTCCATTCCAGATGGCCGATTGCGGTCTGTAGAACGGATGCAGTCGTGCCATGATAAATCGGAAGGGAGCAATTTATCTTCGGAATCTCTACGTAACCCATAATTCCATTCGAATCTACATTCAGCATACTCTCGTATTCTGCCTTTTCTTCCTCAGATAGCGTGTAGTCTTTGTTCTGCCCCTTCATACGCTGATTATAACTCTGGGCATCTTCCCACATCTTTTTACGCATTTCCTTGTCCAGATTCTTCACCTTCTCAGAATACTGTGAAATCGCCTGACTTTGGTGAAAGGAATTCCAGTAATCGCTTACCGAAGGATACAGCAGTAAGGACAAACCTGCAAGAAGCGTCAGAATCAGGATAACGGTTATAAAATAATTGCTTTTTTTCTTCTTCATGCAGGATTCTCCTTACCACTGTGAGCCGGGGAAATCACCCCCGGCCTTCACAATGTTATGTTTTTTTATTTTCCAGTACACCTCGGCGTACTTGCTGCGAGGTGAGAGTCTTGTCTTCTTTCTAGATAATTTCTGAATTTCTTTCTTAGGTCTTCTTCCCTATCTGTCACTCATGCGTTTTCTCACGATCAGGAGCACAACAGCTGCAAGAACAAGAACGGAACCGATAATGTAGAAAATTGTGGTACCCATTCCACCGGTGGACGGGAGTTCGGCTCCGGTTTTGTTGATGATATGTACACCGCCGTCGTTCTCTTGCCAGGTATCTTCATTCTCATCCATAGTTGTGATCAGATTGTCGTTCTTAATTTCAACTTTTACACGCCCTGAAAGCTTGTTGTATCCGGCCGGAGCTTCGATTTCTTCAAGCCAGTATGTCGTGTTGGCATCCAGACCCTTGACTGTTGCTCTGCCTGCTTCAATGACAGCAGATTTGAAATCTTTGTCGTTCTTCTCATCAGCAGTAGCAACGCGGTAAACACCATCAGATACTTTGACCAGATCAATCTTGTGGCCTCCGGTCTGAGCGTCATACAACTCGAACTTGGCACCGTCCAGAACCTTCTTGTTGCTGTCGGTTTTGATGATGTCAAACTTGAACGTCTTCGTAGTAGTTGTATCCCACTCAGAATAGCTGTCGTCGCCGTAGTCCAGTTTGGTATCGTTGTCATTGGTATCACCAGCGATCTCGGCATTCTCATTCAGAACCGCAGAGTAAGTAACAACGATGTCAGTGTCGGCAGTAATGGTAGACAGATAAGCATCGGTGAAGGTGATCTCGAAGTCACAAATTGCATCGTCACCGTTTTTATCCTTGCAACGAACATCGAACGCTACGGTGTAGTCTTTATCTTTTATCAGTTCAATATCGTTAGCATTGACAACAATGCTATTCTGGTCCAGTGTCAGACCTTCTTCCATCTGGTCGTGCAGTACATAGTTCTGTGCACCCTTCTTGGCGTGAATGACAATCTCGAACTCCACAGTGTCACCGATCTGGGCGGTATTGCTGTCACCATAGTTGCCAGTGGAATCTTCATTAACGGTCTTCTCAGGTACGGGGACTTCATTCTTCTCATGCATCTCAACAGAGGGATTAGTAGTGTCCAGAGAGCACAGAGTACCCAGGGTGGTGTCCACCAGGTAGTAACCCAGATCCAGGTTGGTGAAGGATACAGTGGTAGTAGTGGCTGTCACACTGCCCTGATTGGTAATGCTGTTGTCCTTGGCATACTTCTGGGCAGCCTTGGCAAAGGCGGCTGCGTCCGCATTTTCTTTCCAAGTCACATAGCCCTGGGCGTCAACCTCCACATAGGTGTTCTTGATGGCATCACTGTTGATAAAGGTGTTCCATGCGGTCGTTGCCTTATAGGCATAGGCATTTGCGGAAGCATTGTAGCTTTCCAGATCAAGAATCTGATAAATGGTATAGGTCTGATCCTTAACAGCATCTTTGATGGTAATGCTACCGGTTTCACCTTCGGCAAACGCCGTAGTGCCCATGGCGAAGAGCATGACCAGTGTTAGCAGGAGGCTGACAAGTTTTTTCGCATGTTTCATTGTTTTCATTCCTTTCATTAATAAATTTTATTTTGATAAATCAACATGTTACTACGCATTAGAAAAATTCAGAATCATCCTTTCTGCGCGAAATATGTATATACAACAAGAGGAATGCTGCGCCTATAAGCAGCAGGAAGCCTCCCGTGGTATACGGTACAGTACCTGCCCCACCGGTTTGAGGTAACTCATAGCCCATGGTGTTGGTACAAGTTACAGTGGCTATACTATCATTGCCACTTGTGATGGAACAGGTTACACTCTTATCATAGGAGTTTTGACCATTTACTACCCACCCTACGGAATAACCGTCGGCATTGGTTTCTTTGATCGACACTTGCGCGCCAACCGGAAGTCCTGTGATAGTAACCGTCTCATCGTGATAAAGCTTTACAGTAGCAACCGCATAATTATCTTGTTTTGCAAATGACAGCGTATTGCCCGTGTGGGTCTGGCCGGAATTTGTGGTTGTATAGGCTGCCGTGTAGTCCGTAGCTTTCCAGTTTTCTCCCACTTGGAACTTAAGCTCAAACGCAAACTCACCATCTGTACTTCCACCTGCGGTGTTGTTGACGATCTTGGTCAGTGCGAGACCTCCGGTGGAAAATGTGTTGGTGACGCTAATATTGACCGTGGTGCCAACATCCGTAACAGTTCCGCTGGCATTGGAGTAAACGGGGGTGTACCCTTCATTGCCGGTCAGCGGGGTTCCGTTCCCGTCGGCTACTTCTTCTACATTATAGTAGGTACCGGCCAGCAGCTTTACCTGGGCTGTCTCTCCGGCGGCAATCTTTATGATGCCCGCCTGTTCCACAGACCGGGTTTCCTCCCCAACAAAGTAGGTGGTTCCAACTGAGATCGGTACCAGGCTATCCGCGTCCGGCCCAAGCAGTACCTTCATATAATAGTATTCCGGTTCGCCGTTGAGAGAGCTACCCACCTGGGTTTTGGTGATTGCCAGAGTGCTGAGCTTTTCTGTGTCCACCTTGTTGGTATAGTTGACCAGATTGCCAGCATCCGCATCCAGTTGTGGACTATTGTAGCCGATGAAGTCTGTCTCCACTGTAGTGGTATCATTTGTGCAGGTGCCTGTATCGCTGCCGACGCTGTAGACCACCTCTTGATACTGGCCGGTCAGGCCGGTAGGCAGAACCTCCTGAACCACATACTTTTTGACGCTTTCGTTTTGGCCAAACCGGGCAAGCATATTGGTGAACTCTGCCATCTGTCCGGCTTTCAGGGTGAAATAGCCGTCTTCGCCCACCATTCGCGTCTCATTCGCCGTCAGGCCCGCACCGGAGAGGGTGTAGGAATCACCAGCTTTGATCAACAGCTGATCGGTGGGTTTTCCTTGTGCATCTGCCTTGACTACCCGGAACTTGTACTCCATAGTGTTTTCCAGATGCTTGACCACATCGGTGTCTGCATCCGCATTCGCTGTCAGCGTCTTGGCCACCTGCAGTGACTTTTCCGGCAGGATTGGAAGGTTGAAATCAATGGAACAGTTGGCAACCGCGCAGCCGCGCTCCATATAGAAGAAGCTCAGCTTGTGCTTGGTGTAGTCAGCGAAGATATTGCCGTTCCAACCGCCAGTTGGATTTTTCCCTGCTTCTTCATAGCAGTTTTTGATTGTTGTCGAGAAAGAGGTTACACCCTCCGTTCCAACAACACCGTTCCAATCCAGGTACTGCTTAATCTCTCCCGTAGCAAAGTTGATAGAGCCAGTAACCGTACCGTGGGTACCACCCAAATCGAGAACAAGAACATCGTCGACAAACACCCAGACATCATCATCACCGGAGAAGTGGAATACCATTTCTTCGCCATTCAGTTTTCCGTCTCTGCTCTGATAGAAATCCACGTCCATCCGCATACCGAACCAGTAGTTCACATCGGCGGATTCCAGATTGTAAGCGCGCGCATCGTCGAGGTATGTCCCAACCACCTGACCATCGGTGTAGTTGAATGGCAGGAAATCATAGTATTTCTGTGCACTTCCATAAGTGGATGTGGAGCCGTTGCGCTCCACATAATTACGGACACGGAACATACTGCTATGAATGTCATAGTCCACAGCATTGTAAGCGCTGTTGTAATAGTAATGGGTTCCGCTTTTTTGCAAGATGGTATTGGTAGGATTGTAAGCCGTGACCGCACCGTCGCCACTGCTGAACAGATATTTTAGGCTACGATCCGACCGACGGAGATTATCATTCGTAACTTCTGGTGATTTTGCTCTACCCAGCGCATTCCGATTCGGATCGAGGACAGGATAGTTGTCTGTCAACGTCCGCTCCACTGTCGCGTGATTTACAGTGAACCCATCCTCATCATAACGGTTGTCTCTGTCTCCGTTTTGAAGATTGCCGTTGCTTTCCTGTTGGCCGCGGAACTGAAAATATGGCGTGATCGACCGCCAACTATCACCATCGCCGCTACCATTGGGTCGGTTGATCTTTGTGCTGTAGTCAAAGAGCTGGAATTTGATCGCAGAATCTTCTACAGCAGCTACATCGTCCGCTCTTGCCGCCGCAGTGGCGGTGTTATTCTTGGGAGAGAAGGTAAAATAGGCCAATGGTTTTTCGGTACTAATTTGTTCTTGGTTGACGTCAGCCCCAGACACCCAATTTATTTGTACCGTATCGCCACCCCCATCTAATTGCGTATCAGTATGTGGCAACGGCCAATCTGCATTCGGATCATACAAACCAACCTGTTCAGCATAGGTTTTCTTGACCAGCAGGAGATAAGCTTCTTGATTTTGCACGCCCGTATTGGGAGAAGCCGCTCCCGCTTGGATTACCTGATACCTGCCATTCCGACGTTCGATTCGGTATGCGTTCCAATCATCATAATTGAACTTATCAGTTCCAAAGAATTTCCCGATGTTGACGATATTGGTAACCGTAATCTCCTGAGCAGGCGATTTCAGTCTCGGATTGAGCAGGATAACATTGGTGTTGCCATTATACGTGTTAAAGGCGTCTATCGGATAAATATTGTTTTCCGGCGGGACAATCGTGTTTCCATTCACGGCTGTATAGGAAAGATAAACCTCCGCTGTATGGTTTGCTCCGTCCATCCATATTGTCCAATAATCCTCATTCTCAGCGTATTCCCAATTATTTGTTGTCTTGTTATATCTGACCTTGGCAATTGTTGTCTTACTGCCATTGAGATGCACATAAGCAGATTCATAAGCATAGCCGGAATGATTGATGCGATTGGCATATTGGCTCAGAGTGACACTTTCCAACTCAGAATATGTAGCAAGCGCGGTTTCGCTATTCCCTTCCAATATGCTATTCTCGTTAGTGTCCACGTAGTGAAGGATTAGTTTATAGCTATCCTGCCATGTCACCGTAAAGGTTGAGAAGCTTTTCACTTCAAAGGCAGCGGCAACATCTGCTGTAGTCTCCGTACCGTTGTCCAATGCTTCCACCTGCCCGATCTCCTGGGCGGCGTCCGCTACCGTCTCTACCGTCACCGCACCGGCTACCGGGGCGGGCGACGCTTCCTCATCCGGCATCCGATGTGCTGTGTCTGTCTGCTCATGGTGCTGTACAGCCAGAGTATCCGCATTCGCATCTTCCGGCAGCAGCCCCATCGCGTTGATGCATACATAGACGCTGCTCTCAGGTTCGATTTCTGCACCATCCACTGTAAAATGGATATCCAGTGCTGCAAATCCATCATATACGGTATCGGTCAGAGCCTGCTGTGCTGCTTCATAAGCTTCACTTCCCTGTTCCAGCAGTTCTGCCGTAAGCACCGCATTGTCCGGCAGTGCACCTTCAGAAGCATATACCATAACTCCAAACCGGTTGTCAGGGTCGATATAACTATAATTTGCATCATATCCATCAGGGATCTGAGCGCCTTCAGGCAGAACCATATTCAGATTTCCCTGCTCCGGAGCTTTCTCCGTACTCTGACATTCTTCACTGTGAATGTGCTCCTCCATCCCACAGGTCAGTTCCTCCGTCTGAAAGCAGGCATCGGTGTGAGTATGTTCTGGAATGTCGCACTGCTTCTCCATCGTGACAGCGGGCAAAATCAGCGCATATGTAGTACAGAACACCACGATTGCCGCCAGACTTATTACAACCTTATGCCACCACTTCTTACGTCGTCTCTCCTTCATATACTGATCCGCATTTTGAAGGACATCTTGTTTCATTCGTCACCACCATCCTCTCTATTTCAACATTCGTACCTTATCACTTTCCAAACCTAAACTCTTTTTTTCCAACCAATTCATCCAGACTGACCTGATACAAATTGGACAGCGTAATTAAGATTTTCAATGATGGTTCTCTCACCCCTCTTTCATAATTTGACAACGCCTGACGGCTGATACCTACGGTCTTCGCAGTCTCTTCCATTGTCATACCTTTTTGCTTTCTCAACAATCTAAGCAAATCACCATTCATACTTTTTTCTCCTCTCTTGGCATTAATCATAATGATCTTTGTTTCAGAACTCTTAACTAATTAAGTACTCCGAATTCCGTTAACGGCCAGATGCGAAATACGATTCTTCCGACAATCTGTTCGTTTGCCACACAGCCCACACTAGTACTTCGTGAATCTACAGATGTAGATCTGTGATCCCCGATACAAAACCATCGGTTATCCGGTACCTGATACGGCAGATCAATATCGCAGTCTCCATAAGCTTTTTCTTTCAAATACGGTTCATCCAGAAGTTCGCCGTCTACATAAACGTTTCCTTCTTCATCAATATCCGCCCACTGACCGGGGCCTGCAATACAGCGTTTTACCAGAATCTTATTTCCCAGATAAAAGGCGATCAGATCCCCCGCTTCAAAATCTGAGCCTTTTACGGAAACAACGATATTTCCTTCTGTCAATGTCGGCGTCATGGATGACCCGTAAATCTGGAGGACCGGCATCCAGATCGTCGCAACCAGAACGGCCACTGCAGCCACAACAATCAGTGAATAAATGGTACTTCTAAGTACCTGTTTCAATCTCTTCTTATACCTTTCTCTTCCGAGTTCCGCTTTTAACTGTTCCACCGAAGGGAGTCCGGAAAATGAATCTATTCGTTCTTTCATTCTTTACGGCTTCCTTTCTCCGCCATACGCTGAACATTTCGCAAATACTGCTTCGCAGCTCTGTCAGCCGCTTCAAAAACTCCATTGATCTGTAATGCTGCCTCCGCGAGAGAACCGGCATTCTCTATCGTAATCGCCCGGTTTCTAAGCTCTGTTTTTACCTTTTTCAGTTCGGCTTCCAGCTCCTCATTTCGTTCAATCTGCTGAATCAGCATTTCCAGAAGCTCTGCACGACTCAGCTTTCGCAATTCTTTATCTGTCATCTGACTCCTCCAACCCTCACCCTAACGACATTCAGTCAATAAATATGGGAAGCAGTAATTACTATACAGCTCCCCAAAATACTCGTTATACAGCACAAAACAAATTACTGCTCTCTTTTCATGCTGAGTTTCAAATGCATCCATGCTGTATCCAACTACTACATAATTTCCATTATGTAGTAGAGTAAATTCTTGATGATTGATACATATTAACTTTGTAAACATTTTGTTTCTTAAAAGTATATCATAAGGATATAAAAAATCAAGTCAAATAGGAATAAAATTTTAAATTATTTTCAAATGGGCACAAAATATACATTTTATACGCAAATGTATAAAAATATCAAATAAAAATACGTGAATTTATAGAAGATAAATTCATTTCAAAATAATTGGCGACTTTTCAATAACCTGATTCAAGTTTTTTATCCAATAATTTATATCATATAATTTACTCTACTACATAATGGAAATTATGTAGTATTTTTTATCTCTACACTACAAGCCCAAGCCGTTCAATCTTCTTCCGATGCTCTCCACTGGTAGTCATAATATAAATCCGGGTAGTATCAATGCTGCTATGCCCCAAAATATCCGCCAATTTTGCAATATCTTTCTCAATATTATAAAAAGTCCGTGCAAACAGCTTCCGCAGATTATGTGGAAATACTTTGCTTGCCACTACACCAGCCGCTTCACAGAGCGATTTCATCTGTGCCCAGATATTACTTCGATTCAGCGGATTCCCATTTCGCGTGATAAAGATTGCCCCCGAGAAGATTCTCTTCTTCTTTGCGTAATCCATTAGCTTCCTGCGAAGTTTTCCGGGAAGCAAAATGGTTCTGTTCTTATTTTTACAGCTCACATTCACAACTCCATCGCGTGCCGCTTCTACAGTAAAAAACCGCAGTTCTGATATTCGTATTCCTGTACTGCATATGGTTTCCAATATAAGATGAAGCTGTGGGCGATTATTAGCCGCTTGCAAAAGACGCAGATACTCCCCCTTGGTCAACTCTTTTTCTTCCGTACAATACGTGACTCGCTGCTGTTTGATATGTTTCACCTTACATTCTGACCATCCATTTTTCTCTTCCTCCCAAAATCCATTTCAAATATCATACCTCTATTTTATCCATTTTCTCCGCCACGATGTATGATCTGAAATGGAATGCTGTCCTAAAACTATCTATTAACAAAGTAAATATAGACTTATATAGAAAAACAGAGCGTCCTGCTGCTGCAAAACCCTCTGTTCCTTCTTCAACAATATTCTAATCAATCACTTTTACGCTTTCAATCACCGGCTGATCCTCCGCCGCAACGGTACCGTTCGCATCCTGCACTGGTGTATCCTTGCAAATCTGATCCACGATCTCCATACCTTCTGTCACCGTTCCGAATCCAGCATACTCGCCATCCAGATACAGGCTGTCTGACTGCACAATAAAAAACTGGGAACTGGCGCTGTCATTCGCACTGGATCGCGCCATGGAAATGGTTCCCCTCACATGGGAAATATCGTTCTTCACTCCATTACCTTCGAATTCTCCTTTGATTTTCGTATCGGATCCTCCGGTCCCGTTTCCGTTTGGATCGCCACCCTGAATCATGAATCCATCAATAATCCTGTGGAATGTCAGTCCATCGTAAAATCCGTCTTCGGCGAGTGTCATGAAATTCTCCACTGTAATCGGAGCCGTATCTGCATCCAGTTCCACCTTGATTGTTCCATAATCTTTTACATTAATCTCTACATGATGTTTTCCGGAAATCGCAGTTTTGTCTTCCGTTTTTGAAGTTTCAGCTTCTTCAGTTCCTGTTTTTTCTTTGCTCGCGGCATCTTCTTTGGCACCGCATCCTACTGTCAGGATCCCCGCCACGAGAACCACACTCAATAAACCAATCCATTTTCTTGTCTTCATCAATTTCATTCTGACTTTTGCTCCTTTTTTGTTTCTTCTATCTCCACCGGTTCCTTATCTTCTTCGCTTTCTTCCACTATTTTGAGGAAATCGCGCTCTTGATTTTTCAAGGTCGGTATAAAACGTGCCGCCACTTTTCCCTTTCCTTTCTTCTTCATATAGAAATATCCGATTACAGCAAAAATGACTGCACCAATGAAATTTACGAACAGATCTTCCATTGTATCATGAAGTCCGATATCCAGATAACCGCCAAGCCCCAGACTCTGGCCATTCACTGCAACATCTGTGATTCCCTTTATGGTTGTCGGCACATTCCCGCCCTTTGGATCAAGCATCACAGAACTGATCGTATAAATGATTGTATCTTTCTGCATATCAAATCCGAAAAAAGAATCCATTGCATATTCAAAGAATTCCCACAAGACTCCGACCGTCATCGAAAAACTAAAAGCCACAACTGACATAAAGGCCGGAGAAAGCTCAAACTTTAATTTTTCTTCCCGGTTCAGGATATCCACCAGAGAGAATCCGATCGCTGCCATCAAAAAACCATTCAGCGTATGTAAGATCATATCCCAATTTGCAATTTTGATGTAATATTCCTGAATTTCTCCCAAAATCTCCGCCGCAAAGATAAACAGCAGGATGATGATCTCCAGCGTTGTGGGCAACTCGATCTTAAGCTGAAGCTGGATCAGGCTCGGCACCACCAGCAAAAAAAGTGTCAGTACACACAGAAACACATTTTCATAATTCCGATTCAAGAGCTGAAGAACCATACAGATGATTACCAGTGCACGTAATACCATATAAACAATAAAAGAACTTCTGTGTTCCCGAAGTTCCATTTGCAATGCCTTTTTAATCCGTTCTGATTTTTTCATTCGCATTTCCCTTCCGGCGATTCCCCGATTTTCTCCATCGACAAAGAAATTATCCCTGTTGTTTCCCAAAAAAGGGTAACAAAAAAGCGGGTGATGGGAATCGAACCCACGTATCCAGCTTGGAAGGCTGGTGTTCTACCATTGAACTACACCCGCATGACTTTTATTATTATAACGAATAGCTTTTATTTTGTCAAGTATTTTTTTACATTTTTTATTTTCTAACCAGTTGCTGTTCTTGATTGCTTATATATAGTACCAGACAGCAACTGGTTTTGTCAAGCTTTTATTTTATTAATTCATCAATTTCGGTAACAGTTCAGCCATATACAGATATTTAAAAGCAGACTGCGCAAGTTTACTTGCAGCAAACTGCTTTTAAATATCTGTATATGGCGCTCTGCCATGAGCAAGAGCCTTAGCTGCATATGCAGCGGAAAAGACTGCGAAGCAGTCGGCTCGAGCTTTATGGCTGAACTGTTACTCAATTTCTTCAGGTATCCATTTCGCCTTCCAGGCATAAAGAGCCATCAGCGAAGCCCCGATGATCCACGAAATCGGATATGCCATAAAGATCCATTTCATCTCACCAAATCTGGGTACTGTAACGTTCAGCCAGATGATCCGGTAAATGCAAAGCGAAAAAATGATAATAAACATCGGTGGCAGTGTTTTTCCTGTTCCGCGGATGGATCCTGCCAGAATCTGCATAATCGCAAGTATAAAATAGAATGGGCAGAAAAACCGCAGAATATATACACCCAGTTCCACCACATGCGGATCGTCCACAAAAATATGCAGGATGTTCCCTCCGAAGAGAAACAACAGAGTTCCCGAACACAGCGAGTAAATGACTCCCATGCTTACGGATACCAGAACGCCTTTCTTCACCCGGTCATACTGTTTCGCCCCTACATTCTGTCCGGCAAATGTTGTTGCCGCCATTCCGAAGCTCAGCACCGGAAGGATGTTGAATCCGTCAATCTTAATGTACGCCGCAAATGCCGCCATCAGATCCGCCCCAAAGCGGTTCACATTTGCCTGAATCACAACATTTGAAAAAGAAATTACCATATTCTGAATTCCAGCCGGGATGCCGATCCGAATGATTCTGGCGGCCATAATCTTATCCAACCGGATGCTCCTCAGTTTTAAACGATACAGATCCTTACTTTTCATCAAGTACTGCAGAATACATACACAGGAAATAAACTGCGCAATATCTGTAGCAAGTGCTACCCCTTCTACACCCATATGAAATACAACTACAAAAATCCAGTCCAGAACAATGTTGGATCCGGCAGCAATCATCAGATACTGCAATGCTTTTGCCGAATTTCCCACCGCATTCAGAATTCCTGCGGCATAATTATAAACGACGGAAAACAGCATTCCACCAAAAAAAATCCGCATATAAAGCACCGCCTGCGGCAGCACTTCCTTTGGTGTTCCCATCCAGTTCAGAAATATCGGAGCTGCCGATATGCCAATCGCCATCATGATAAGTCCGAAAATAATTGCGATTGCAACAGTTGTGTGAACAGCTTTCTCTACTCCTCTCTCATCTTTGGCACCATATTGCTGCGCGATCACAACTCCCGCACCCACAGATGCCCCAATACAAAATGCCAACAACAGATCGATCAATGCACCACAGGCCCCGACTGCCGCGAGTGCATGCTTTCCTATATAATTTCCTACGATAATAGAATCGACCGTGTTATAAAGCTGCTGAAATAGATTTCCCAGAATCAACGGTACTGCAAATCGGATCAATTGGCGCCAGATACTTCCTTCTGTCATTGATGTCGACTTTTCCACCTTTCTTCCCCCTCTCCATACAATTCTCCTCTAAGACTTCCTCTCCCAGTATAACGAATCCTTCCGCATCACGCAACCTTCTTCTCTCTTCTTCTGTCTTTCCCTGTAGCCATCTTCTGTATTCTTTTTGATTCATTCATTGTATTGCATTTTTCCAAATGCTATAATAACAATGCCGGAGCAAATTTGCTCCAAATGTCTGAAAAGAATGAAAATGAAAAACTTCAGGAGGTACAAAAGAATGAAAATTACAGAAGGCTATATGCCTTTCATGGGATATCAGACCTATTACCGCATAGCCGGCGAATGTACCGGAAACAAAAAGCCTCTGCTTTTACTCCACGGCGGCCCCGGCTCTACACACAATTATTTCGAATTATTGGATGAGCTTGCGGAAGACGGCCGCGCCATCATTTCCTACGATCAGCTCGGATGCGGAAATTCTTATCTGGACGGTCATCCGGAATTGTGGTGTTCCGAGACATGGGACAACGAATTAATGGCACTTAGAAAGCATCTGGGTCTGACCGAACTTCACCTGCTCGGTCAGTCATGGGGCGGTATGCTTGCCATCGAATATCTCTGCGATTACAAACCGGATGGGATCAAATCCGTCATCCTCTCCAGCACGCTTCCTTCTTCTCAATTATGGGCACATGAACAGCACCGATTGATCAGCTTCATGTCCAGGGAAGATCAGGATGCAATCGCACGTGCCGAAGAAAGCGGCAATTTCGATGATCCGGATTATCTTGCAGCCAACGACCGGTTCATGCTGCTGCACTGCGCCGGTGCGGTGACAGAAGATGCACCGGAATGTCTGCGACGTCCGAAAAAATCCGGAAAAGAGGCCTATCTGTACGGCTGGGGTCCGAATGAATTTACACCGTCAGGAAGCCTTGCAAATTGGGAATATCGTGAAAAGATCGGAAATATCCAGGAACCGGCACTAATCATCAATGGCACCAACGATCTCTGCACCCCGCTTGTTGCCAAGACCATGTATGATGCCATTCCGAATTCCCGTTGGGAACTCTTCGATGGATGCCGCCATATGTGCTTTGCAGAAGACACAAAAAAATACTGTGCGCTCCTTCGTGAGTGGATGGCGCAGCATGATTAACCTTTAGGAGTGACTTTGCATATGACTAAAAAGCAAAAAGGGATCCTGTTTATCATTACTTCTGCGTTTTGTTTTTCCCTAATGAATATGTTTGTAAAGTTATCAGGAGACTTACCTTCCGTACAGAAAAGTTTCTTTCGAAACCTTGTAGCAGTTGTTGTCGCCGCAATTCTTCTCAAACGGAGCGGAGCGGCTTTCCGTTGGAAGAAGGGTAATCTGGGCCTGCTCATTGCGCGTTCCGTCTTCGGCACTTTGGGAATCCTGTGCAATTATTATGCGATCAGCCATATGAATCTGGCAGATGCATCAATGCTGAACAAGCTGTCCCCGTTTTTTGTCATCCTGTTTTCTTATTTCTTTTTGAAAGAAAAGGTGACCCCGACACAGGCATTCTGTGTGATCGCGGCTTTCCTGGGCAGTCTGTTCATTATCAAACCAGGCTTTGCCTTCGGCGATACCCTTCCGGCTCTGCTCGGATTTTTTGGTGGGTTTGGTGCAGGCGCCGCCTATACAGCCGTTCGCGGACTGGGACTGAAAGGAGAAAACGGTTCCTTTATCGTGTTCTTCTTCTCTGTCTTCTCCTGCGTTGCTATCTTGCCGGCACTGATCTTCATTTATGAACCGATGAGCCCGCTTCAGCTTCTGTATCTGATCCTCGCGGGGGTCTGTGCTTCCGGCGGACAATTTGCCATTACCGCAGCTTATGCAAATGCACCGGCAAGTGAGATTTCGATTTACGACTATTCCATCGTGATCTTTGCCAGCATCTGGAGCTTTCTTTTCTGGCATGACATCCCGGATGCGCTTAGTGTGATCGGGTATCTCATCATTTTCGGTTCATCACTGCTTATGTTTTTGTACAACTCCAAACGTGCAAAACAGAGAAATTGAAATTTAGTTAAGATTCAAGATGTCGGCTCCCAGTAGGCCGGCATCTTTTGCATCATGCGTCACAACAATCAACGTCCTTCCCTCAAGACATCTTCGTACGTACTCCGCAGTCAATTTTCTCGTTTCTTCGTCCAACCCTTTGAACGGTTCATCCATCACCACACAGTCTGCATCTGCAAGAAGAGCCCGGACAATAGCCACTCTTCGTTTCATTCCTCCGCTCAGCTCACGCACCGGTTTCTGATACACTTCTTTCAGATTCACTCCCCGGAACGCCTCCTGAATTGCCGATTCATCCAGTTTTCTTCTCGCAGTCAGGCGGACGTTCGCCGCCGCACTTAGATTCTCGCAGAGCCGGTTTTCCTGAAACACCGCAGCCATTTTCCCATGCGGAACCCCTGCAATTTCTCCCGCATCCGGTTTTTCCAGACCGAGCAGCAGATGGATCAACGTCGTCTTCCCGATTCCGGATTCTCCCATGACGCAGGTTGTTTTCCCTTCCGGAAAACAACAGGAAAATCGGTTAAATACATGCAATTCTCCGTAGGATTTACTGAGTTCCTTTATCCTGATATCCATACCGCTCCTCCTCTAATGTTTCTCAATCCGGCCGACGACTGCGCGAAGTCCGGCCAGAAAACATTTCTCAAATAGAAAGCTGATTACAATGATCACGATCGTCCAGGCAAACAGATCCGGTGTATTCAGATAAACTTTCGCATGATACAGTTTTTCTCCGATCGAGCCGGAGGGCACACCGATCACCTCCGCCGCAACTCCCGCCTTCCAGCAGAGCCCGAGTCCCAGTGTACAGGCTGTTAGAAGATAGGGCAGAATCTGGGAAATGTAGATATAGCAGATCCGTTTGCCCATTCCGACGCCAAATACATCCGCCATTTCCAGAAGCTTCCTGTCCGTCTGGCGGATTCCCTGTAAAATATTCGTGTACACCACCGGAAGCACCATCAGAAAGGAGATAAATACCGACAGATTTCTCGATGGTATCCAGATCAGGCACAAAATAATAAAGGAAGCCACCGGTGTCGACTTGATCACCGTGATCAGCGGACCAAAGAGGACCGCCGCGAAGGAAAACCGATACGCGACCACAGCCAGGATACAGCCTGTCACCAGCGCGAGCAGAAACCCGAGTACGATTCTTCCGAAGCTGAACCCGACAGACTTCCAGAAATCATACGTCACGATCAGCTCTCCCAGTTTCTTTATAACAGAAACAGGAGATGCCAAAAGGATCTCCTGTCCAAGCCACATGCTGGCCAGCTGCCAGACCGCGATCCAGAACGCAGCCGCCAGCACCTGTATTCCGTATTTTTTTATCCATGAATCTTTACGTTTATCGCTTGTAATAGAACGCATCATCCGGTACACTTCCTCCAATGATCTGCGGATTCTGTTCCAGCAGTGTATTCAGATAACCGGACAGCATCGTCTTCAATTCATCACCCTCAATAAATACGATACTACATTCCGGGATTGCTTTTACTGCAACTTCCTTCGTAACAATTTCATGTGCCCCGATAATCTCTGCCGCAGCCTCCACATCACTGTTTACAAAATCGACGGATTTTTCATAGGCATCCATGAAGATCTTCACGTCGTCTTCATGTCCCTTCAGATATTCATTCCGCACGATTACAACGCCGGTAATCAGACGGCTTCCATCGTCGATACTGCTTTCCCAGAGTTCGTTGAGATCCAGGGCCACTCGCAGATTCTCATTTTTCATGAGTGCCGTAGTCACGAACGGCTGCGGAAGAAGTCCGACTGCTGCCGTATCTGCTGCCAGTGCCGCGACGACCTCTGCATGCTCGGATTTGTATTCAACCGTCACATCCTTCTCCGGATCCAGGCCATTTGCCTTCAATACCGAATTCAATGCATATTCCGGCGTTGCTCCTTTGCCGCTGGAATAGATTGTTTTCCCTTTCAGATCCGCCGCCGAATGGATTGTATCGCCATTTTCCACCAGATACAATACGCCCAGCGTATTCGCAGCCAGTACACTAATCTGCTTCTCCGTCTTCTGATAAAGAGTCGCTGCAAGGTTTGCAGGAATCGCTGCAATATCTACCTGTCCCTGTACAACCATCGGAACCATTTCATCCGGAGATGCCACAATAGAAATATTATAGTTTTCATCGTCAAGCAACTGTGCCATTCCCATCGCAGTAGGGCCTTTCATTGCACCAATGTTGATCACCGCTGACGGTTTTGCCTCCTCCGGCTCTTTATTCTCTTCTTCTGTCTCCTGCTGCTCCTCTTCTTTCACATCTTCCTTCGCATCTTCCCTGGAACCGCATCCGGATAATGCAGCCACACCCATGCAAAGGACAAGAAGCAGTGCTGTCAATTTTTTCTTCTTCATATCCTTCTCCTTTTTTACCCTTTTCGGCTTTATACGCAAATCTGATATGCCGCAGTGAAGATTTCTCCGGCTTTCAGAACATTGCCCCATTCTCTTTCTTCCAGTTTCTGTCCGAAATCCGCCCGGTCACTTCTTCCGTACCAGGGTTCAATGCAGACAAACGGCGCATGCTTCCCTGCCGGTGACCAGATTCCGAATAGAGGCGCTTCAAACTTAACTTCCAGATATTTTTCACCTTCCGGCGTATACAAAGCAACTTTATGGGCCTGATCATGTTCCACGATCAGCGCATCCTCATCAAATAGCGAATCTGTAATCTGCAGCATTCCGTCCGTGAGTTCCAGCACCTTCGTCCTCTCGGACACCGTGCCGTTCTCATCCAGCACACTGGCCGTAAGCGGCTCACAAGTATCGAACCCGATCCGGTAATCCGTCTGTTTCTCTCCCTCTCTCAGCGGACAATTGAACGCCGGATGACCGCCGATGGAGAAATACATCTCCCGATCATTTTTGTTCGTGACTTTCCAGAGCACTTCCACCGCCCGTCCCTGAAGCCGATATCCCAATTCCAAACGGAAACCAAACGGATATTTTTCCAGAGTCTCAGGGGAATCTTCCAACGCAAACCAGATTTCATCACCTTTTTCGGATACCAGTTCAAAATCCATATCCCGGGCAAATCCATGCTGGGAAAGTGAATACCATTTTCCATCGAAACAGCTTTGTTTCTCTCTGTAATTTCCCACAAGAGGGAAAAGCACCGGCGAAGTACGTCCCCAGTATGCCGCATCTCCACACCACAAATATTCCTGCCCGCTGCAGTTATCTATTAATGACTTCATCTCTGCCCCATGAGCATCGATCTCCAGCGTCAGACTTTCGTTCCTGATTTGAAACCTTTCCATTATGATTCCCTCTCTTTCTCCTTTTATTCCGGATACAGACTCTTACATCCTGCCCTGCTTTTGTGTTACTGTGCTTCTACCAGATATCCTTTCTGCCTAAGCATATCCTCTATCATATCCAGAGTTTCCTCCGAGTCCGCTTCAACCCGGTGATAATGATAGTTCGAAGTAATATTTTTCAGCGGACTGGACTTTCCGCTTTGTATATCTTCCAGAAATTCCTTCACCTTTCTGCGCGAAGTAATTCCAAGCGGCGCTTCCATTCGTCCGTAAACTCTGTGATTTACCATCACATTGATAATCTTGCCCCCCAGATCCACGATCGAGCACAGTTCATCTTCGAGCTGTTCATCGGTATGATTCACCTTGAAAACTCTCTCTGCCTGGCTCGGTGCATTCAGAATATATCCCCTGTTGGTAGAAATAATATCATATCCTGCTGCCCGGATCAGCGCGATATCCTGTACGATCACCTGCCGGCTCACGTCAAATCTCGCTGCCAGTTCCTTCCCCGAGACCGGAACCATACTGCTGCGGATTGTATTTACAATCTCTTCCCGTCTTTGTGTCCCTGTCATTCTACAAGTCTCCTTTATCAAATTACCCTACACTGCATGCAGATTCTTCATGGAAATATCGAGGATCGGTGCGGAATGTGTCAGCGCCCCACTGGAAATATAGTCCACGCCAATTGCAGTCAGTCTTGCAATATTTTCCTTCGTCACATTGCCGGAGCATTCGGTTTCGGCTCTTCCGTCAATGATACGGACGGCCTCTTTCATCTCCTCCGGTGACATATTATCCAGCATGATAATGTCCGCGCCGGCTTCCAGTGCTTCCCTTACCATATCCAGATTCTCCACTTCCACTTCGATCTTTCTGACAAACGGCGCATATTCCCTCGCCATCTCCACTGCCTTTTTCACACTTCCGGCAGCTCCGATATGATTATCTTTCAAGAGGACTCCATCTGACAAATTATAGCGATGGTTGAAGCCACCTCCGACCCGGACTGCATATTTCTCAAATATACGCATATTGGGGGTTGTCTTTCTGGTATCCAGAAGTTTCGTTTTGCTTCCCTTAAGAAGCTTCACAACCGAATTCGTGTAGGTCGCGATCCCACTCATTCTCTGCAGATAGTTGAGCGCCACACGCTCACCGGAAAGCAGCACGCGAATGTCACCGCGCACCACGCCCATCTGTTCGCCGCTCTTGACCGCATCGCCGTCTTTGCAGAAAAATTCCACTTCAGTCCTGGCATCCAACAGCTGAAATACTCTTGCAAATACATTCAGCCCCGCAATGATTCCGTCCTGCTTACAGATCAGCTGTACTTCTCCTCTCACAGCCTCTTTCATAACAGAATTCGTCGTAACATCTTCGCTTGAAATGTCTTCCTTAAGCGCCTCAAGAATTAAATGATCTGCCTGTAATGTCATCGTTATTTCGTTCATCTCTGATTATACACTCCTTGTCTCATCTTTTCCAGTTATTTAACCGATCCTTCCGGCTTTACTTCATTTTTCCGACCGGAAATCCGGTTCGCCGCCCGTTTGGCAAATACCAGACTCTCCAAAAGTGAATTACTCGCCAGCCTGTTCGCCCCATGTACTCCGTTGCAGCTGGTCTCCCCGACTGCATACAGATGCTCCATCGAGGTCCGGCTGTCCGAATCCACCCAGATTCCGCCCATAAAATAATGCTGCGCCGGAACAACCGGAATACACTCCCTCGTCACATCGTACCCTTCTTCCAGACAATGCTGATAAATATTGGGGAAATGTTTCAAAATCGTCTCTTTATCAATATGTTCCATGGAAAGCCACACGTAATCCGTACCGTCCTTCTCCATTTCTTCTTTGATCGCTTTCGTCACCACATCCCGCGGAAGAAGTTCATTTACAAAACGCTCTTTCTTCTTATTATATAAGACCGCGCCCTCTCCCCGCACCGACTCAGAAATCAGGAAACGTCTTCCCGGTTTTGTGGAATACAGCGTCGTCGGATGGATCTGAACATAGTCCAGATGTTCCAGACGGATGCCGTGCTTCTTCGCCACATCCAGTGCATCTCCCGTCAAATGCGGGAAATTCGTGGAATGTTTATACCGTCCTCCGATTCCCCCGCTTGCAAGAATCGTATCCGGCGCAAAAATCTTCATTTCCGTTCCATCCTGAGCTGTCGCCACAATGCCCGAACAGATCCCATCTTCCTCCACAACATCCGTCATAGTTGTGTATTCATATATTTTAATATTTTTTCGTTTCTTTACTTGTGTGATTAATTTACTCGTAATCTCTTTTCCCGTAATATCCTCATGAAATAAAATTCTCGGCTTTGAATGAGCCCCTTCGCGTGTATAGGCCAGTTCTCCATTTTCCCTGGCAAAATCCACACCGTATCCGATCAGATCTCTGATAATCTCTCTGGAGCTTCGGATCATAATATTCACCGACTCTTTCCGGTTCTCATAATGCCCCGCCCGCATCGTATCTTCAAAATAACTGTCGTAGTCTTCATCGTCGCGCAGTACACAGATTCCGCCCTGCGCAAGGAACGAATCACTGCTCTCCAGATCCGCTTTTGTGATCATAATGATCTGCTTCTCTTCCGGAAGATTGAGCGCTGCGAACAAACCTCCGACTCCGGTTCCTACGATCACTACATCCGTTTTCATTTCCATCTTTGCATCCTCCGCCTATTTCGCCAGCTCCAGCATTCTTTCCAGCGGTTTTCTTGACGCTTCACGAAGTTCATCGGAGACATGCACCGCATTTTCCCCGGTTTTCAGGACATGAAGAATTTTTTCCAACGTATTTTTCTTCATGTTCGGGCATATCGGAACCGTCTTCGTAAAATAAAATTTCTTCTCCGGATTATTGGTCTGCAGCTTATATGCCACGCCTTCTTCCGTGCAGACGATGAATTCCCGGCACGCACTTTCTCCTGCGTATTTGATAATTCCGGCCGTGCTTCCTATGTAATCCGATAACTCCAGAACCGTCTTCGTGCACTCCGGATGCGAGAGCACCTGGGCCTTAGGATGCGCCATCTTTGCCTCCAGCACCTCTTCTGCCTGCAGCCGTTCATGCGTCGGACAGAAGCCTTCATTATAAACAAACTCCTTTTCCGGCACCTGCTCCGCAATATAATGTGCCAGATTCCGATCCGGAATAAAGAAAATATGCTTATTGGGAAGCGCCTTCACAATCTGAACCGCATTTGCCGAAGTCACACAGACATTCGAATACTTCTTCAGCTCTGCCGTGGAATTGATGTAGCACACCACTGCCAGATCCTCGTATTTCTCCCTCATTTTCTGAATCGTCTCGGCATCTGCCATATGTGCCATCGGACAGTCTGCCTCCATATCCGGCATCAAAACCGTCTTTTCCGGATTCAGCACCTTGGCACTTTCACCCATAAATGAAACCCCGCAGAACACGATCGTCTGCTCCTTAAGTCCGACCGCCACCTTGCTGAGATAGAAAGAATCTCCGATATAATCCGCGATTTCCTGCACTTCCGGCCTCACATAATAGTGCGCCAGAATGACCGCATTTTTTTCCTTTTTTAATGCCTGTATTTCTTCTACTAATGTCATGTCTCTCACCTTTCACTTTGTATGGTATTGTGTTGTGTTGTTATTCTGCTCCGGGAAATGCTTTCTTTGATTTTGGAATGCAAATCCGAGAATATGAGCTGGGATAAAAGCTCATTGACAGACATTATAACATATGACATTGCATGTGACAAGACAGTTGTTGTGTATTCGATTGCATTGTAAAGCATTGCTGGGATGTTGCGGATTTTTAGGAGAAAACCATGGGATAATCCATAGAAATGGTGGCTTGTTACGGATTTTTGGAAGAGAAATGCAGAATAATCCGTAAAGGCAATGTTTGTTACGAATTTTGACAATAATATTATAGAATCGCACACAAAACCGAAAGTTATGAAATAAAAAATCATAACAGCAAGGTAAGTTATTCACTTTTTTTCCCTTTTTCAGAATTTCCAATTACTTCCATAATCATTTCAGTTCCTTCAACACACTCAAGCACAACGGCACCGACAAAGAAAATGTCAGCACATCCGACACCGTCTGGCACATCTGTACACCCAGAAGCCCGAAAAACTGTGGAAGGATCCAAATCAGCGGTAAAAAGAACAACCCCTGCCTGGCCGCCGCCTGAACAGATGCTTTCAGCGCCTGTCCAATGGTCTGAAGCATCATATTTGACATAACGATCCATGCATTCAATGGAAATACCAGACACTGAAGCCGAAGTGCCAGACTTCCGATCCGCACACCGGCTGGAATCCCTGCCCGAATCCAATCAACGCTGAATTCGCAAACATCGCAATCCTTGCCACAATTCCCATCGCCGCAATCGCTGCGTCCGCATAGATCCCGCCATAAATTCCTGCCGTCGTATTCATGCAGATCGTCGCCACACTTCCGAGTCCCTGACGGCAAAGAGACGGCACACCGCCCTTGAATATATTATAAAAATAATGTCCGTTTGGCGTAAAATTCCGGAACGATATCCTGAAATTCCCGCCCTTCATGCTGGCTCTAAGTAATACCAGGAAGCTGACGATCTGGCTGATCACCGTAGCCAAAGCCGCTCCTGCCACTCCCATATGGCATCCAAAGATCAGAATCGGATCCAGCGCAATATTCAAAACAGCTCCGGTCACAATTCCTACCATTGCAAAAGATGCACTTCCCTGAAAACGAAGCTGATTATTGATTACAAGAGAAGACATCATAAACGGCGTACCGATCAGAATGATCCGAAGATAGCTCATTGTATATGGAAGAATCGTCTTCGTGGATCCGAGAAATACCGACAGCGGACGCAGGAAAATCAGTCCCAGCGCACCAAGTACAAGCCCCACAATAAATGCAGAAAAAAATCCCGTCGCTGCCATTTTCTTAGCATCCTCAAAATTCTGTTCGCCCAGTTTTCTGGAAATATAGTTGCCCGATCCGTGTCCAAAGAAAAACCCACACGCCTGAATAATTGCCATCACCGAAAAGACAATACCGACCGCTGCCGTCGACTGCGTATTGATCCTTCCCACAAACATCGTGTCTACCATATTGTAAAATGACGTCACCAACATACTGATGATCGTCGGTACCGCCATCTGACTTACCAAACGTGGGATCGGCTCGGTCGTCATGTATTCCACCTTTTGCTCCGCTGACATATCCGCTACTTTCATGTTAGAACAACTCCCTTTCCTCTTTTGTCACAAACTTCTGATTCCGGCTTTTCGGTTTCTCTGGTATTGTCATTACAAGTTTTCCACTTGCAAGCAAAGGCTGTACATAATGCTGCATCACATAAAATACAGTATTGATTCCCAGATAATCTGCAATTTCCCTGCGTGTTCTCGGAATTCTGCAAAATTCCAGCAACGTATCCGTTCCACCATTTTGCTCCTTTTCAGCATCGTTTTCCTCTGTCTGCTGTTTGTTGTAAAAAATAACTATAAATTCATTTCGTCGATTAATGAACACAGGAGCCGGTAAGCCTGCTGCCGCCATTTCCCGTCGAATAGTAGGGATACCCGAATAACGATTTTCTGTTTTCAAAAGAAATTCCGACATTGTCGCAAGCGCCGGATTGCGCAGATCAGGCCGGGATTTACCAAGATCCTCAACAGTCATTCTTCCATACAATCCTCCCGGACTATGAATCTCCATGCGATCCGTAAAGAAATTAATCTGGATGGGGGTTCCTTCCGTGAAATGACTGTAATCCCGATGGATCAATGCATTCAAAACTGCCTCACGAATCGCTTCAATAGGATATTCCGTCTTATCCATTCGTTCTCCGGTCCGGGAATCAATAATTGTACGCACCCTCATATTTCGCTTGCAAAACGAAATAGCTTCGGAAAGCATCGCCGGCAAAGTTCCCTCAATCCGTTTATTATCTGAAAATCTTACAGAGTCCTGACTAACATCGCCAATCTCCTGCCCCGGAACAACAATCGCAGTAATTGCAAGCTGTGGAAAATATCCCTGCGGATACAGTCCAAAATTCAAAATTGCCGCCAACGTTGGAATCCCATCCCTCGTAATTGCCAGCATTTCATAAGCCTGTTCCATGCTCAATTTGGAAAAACCCGGTCGTTCTTCTCTCATCCGCAAAAGGTACCCCTGAACCTTATCCTGATCCAGAAGTGACATTTTGGCCCTCTCGATCACTCTTTCATCATCGTGTAAATGCTTTCGAAATGCTTCATAAGTGTATATCTCATAATCTGTCATAGGAAGATCTGCATCTCCGACCCGAACATAGGAACCTTTGATTCGCCCTGCTCCGGAATAATAGCAAGGACGTTCCGTCAGATCCGCAGAAGGAATTTCAGCTGAACAAATGAATTCTCCATCCAACTCGGCCACTGTAAATACCGCCCTAACCGGAGGAATCATCTGATTACATTGCTCTGTTACCTTCTTTTGCAAATCCTGCAGGTCATACACACCAACACAGGCAAAATTTTTTGATTCATCCAGACCAAATAAAATAACTCCGCCTCCGTCCTGATTGGAAAAACTGGATAATGTATCATAAAGTTTTTTAGGGCAGCCTCCATGTGCCGCTTTTACTTCTAACGTTTGAGTCTCAGCTTTTAGATGCATCGTTTGATTTGCTAATTCAATCAACTCTTCGCTTAACATTGTTTTTCACTCCCTTCATTAAACAAAGTATAACAAAATAAGCAAACAAATTCAATTGATTTTGTTTGCTCATTTTTTATTAATATAAATACCATTACTAATATATGCATACTTCTTCAAAAATATGCAAAGTATCTCCTTTGCTCATCAATTTTGTTTGCTTAATCCAATTATTATTTCTTGACTTTTTCACTTCGGACCGATAAAATAACATAATGAAAACACAAATCAATATGGCGATAAACGACACAAGTAGTGCTTTGCACGTAAATCTGATCACGGTACACTCCACTGATTTACTGCAAATGCAATACTTGTTTTTTTATGCCAAAAGGGAGGAAATTTTTATGCCAA
Source organism: Bariatricus sp. HCP28S3_A4 (assembly GCF_052066395.1). Classification (NCBI taxonomy): domain Bacteria; kingdom Bacillati; phylum Bacillota; class Clostridia; order Lachnospirales; family Lachnospiraceae; genus Bariatricus; species Bariatricus sp. HCP28S3_A4. The sequence continues at coordinate 62,326 of NZ_JBQHSE010000014.1, forward strand.
GAAACCAGTTTCAGCGAATGATTTTCGCATTACTCACAGTCATTGTCACCGTCCATGCCTATGTATTTTACAGCTTATATGTGGTAAATGGATCTTATTTTTCATCAATAGAAGGGGCTGCCGGTGTTCTGGACGGCATCCGGCTGAATGGAGGAGTCATGATGCTCGGGCGCTTTTGTCCTATATGGGCAGTCATCTTAGTCGAGTTCTGTCTCGCTTATGCATTAGAATGCATAATGGGAAGTCCCTGCTCCTTCAAACTTGCCTGTAAGGTGTTTGACCCCGGAACTACGCATCCTGTTCTGTTTGAGACGGCCATAATCTGTGCCACAGTCGGTCTGATGTGCCCGGCCATGAGCTTTCTGGCTGCGATTTTGTACTATCCATATTATGCGGGCTTCCATATACTTACACTGTTGGCAAACTGGCTGAAGCTGGTATGCTATAACTTTCCATTTGCGTTCTTTACGCAGTTGTTCTTTATACAGCCATTCATTCGCACTCTGTTTAAGATACTGTTTGCCAAAGACATCAAGAGTCGCTTGATTTGAACATTATTTGCTTTAATATATCAAAATAGCACTCAATATCGAGTGCTATTTTGCATGCCGTTCTACTTATTAATTGCTCTCGCAAGCAATGCTTCTTGCAACACTTGCGAAAAATTAATTTTTTGTTTTTCTGCATAAGAATTGAGCCATGCTGGAATTGTAACATTTTTCCTTACTGCTTTTTCACCATATCGTTCTGCGTAGGCGTCCATATCAAGTAATACCATGCTTACTTGACCGCCTTCCCTCCTTTCTACGGAATCATAATCAGAAGACTTCGGAACAACATTTCCCTCTTCTAGTTCATCGAGAACCCATCCGCTAGCTGCATCTGTGGCATTTTCAAATGCATCTTCTAAATTTTTTCCTTCCGTAACGCATCCAGGCAAATCCGGAAACTCTACAACATAGCCCCCGCTTCCATCCGAAAAGGATAGAATACTGCTGGATAAATTAATTTCATTATGATTGCCTCCTTGATTGTATTAACATATATACATCTATATTATGGACATTGCTGAAGTTGTATTCCAGCCTGTCTCATAATCGATTTAACTGTGTCAATATGTAAATCTCCACCATGCTCGGCACACAAAAAAAAACCCCGAATTAACGAGGTTTTCCGTGTGCCGCAGACCGGAATCGAACCGGTACGGGTATCGCTACCCACGGGATTTTAAGTCCCGGGCGTCTGCCAGTTCCGCCACTGCGGCAAGAGGTGTTTAACCGGCTTAAATCAAAGAGCATACGTGCTCTGCACTGTCTCTTTTAGCCATACACCAATGGGCGGAGGTGGATTCGAACCACCGAAGCATATTGCAGCAGATTTACAGTCTGTCCCCTTTGGCCACTCGGGAATCCACCCATCAAATGTCTCTCGACAATACTTACTTATACCATATTTTCCCGAAAAATGCAAGAAAAATGTGGACATTCCAGCGTTTTTACACGCTGAATGCCCACATCCCTTTCATCTGATCAAGCAACCTTTTCGCATCCCATTTTTTACGGCTGTTGATTCGGCTGTTTGGATCATTCACAATAATCTTTCCATCGTCCGTCACTCCTGTCAGCACAATAAAATGCCCCTGCTCTGTGAAATCCCCGGGGCCCATGCTGCAGATGATCGGATGGCCTGCGCGCAATTCGCTCTGTACACCTTCGACCGTCCATTTGGTAATCTGCCAGGAGTGTACCCCCAGCCGGGATGCTCCGTCCGTCATCAAGGCCCAGTCCGTAACATCATTTGTACAATATCCCCACTCCATACTCAAGTCGGCAACCTTTTTCGGAGTGGCACTTCCGTCTCCGGTGAGTCCTGTCACGACCATAGCAAGGCAAGTCGGACCACATCCGTTGACTGCGATCGTACCACTTCCGTATGACGCATATCCCCATGTCTGGTCCCACTGATAGTAAAGCGGAATATTGTTACGGAGCTGATATTCACTTAAATCAACCGATGCCGGAACTGCTTCATTGAGCGCATCAGACCCTTTTGCCATGTACTCCGGATAATCCACGACCCAGTCCACTGCCTCTTTATGCTTTGTGAAATATTCAATCAGCCAGTCCGGGTAGGAATCTCTGTCCAGCAGAATTTTCTCCACCTGAGGATATCTCGCATACAGCTCCCGGAGCTGTGCTCCATATTTGTCAGAAGTCAGTACTTGCTCGATCCGCCTTTCCCGCTCCTCTTCGGCGTCCTTTCTCGCCTGCTCGGCTTTCTCAACTGCCTCCTGTTTTTCTTTCTCGATCCGCGCAGCCTCCTTTGTTTTTTTCATTCTGCCCATCCCAAGGAGCAGCAAAAGAACAACTGCAATTCCAAGTACCAGAATAGCTATCTTTCTGTATTTTAGAAGTTTTTTTCTTTCTTTTATTCCATTTAACTGTGTTCTATCAAAGCGAAAATCTATCATCGATATGGTTCCTTCCTGATTTGTACTAATACTTTAGCACATTTTTTCTACAGAAAACACCATTTTACGACAAATTACAAAAATTTCACATTTTCTTAAGTTACTCAATAAAATGAGTTTTCCAAACTTTACACTGTCAATTTTATACCAGCTATGTTATAGTTATAATGATGCAAAGCATCAGAAACAACCACTTTTCGGAAAGGATGTGTAAAAATATGTGCGGATTTGCAGGCTATTACGGCACTGGCGATTTCAATAGAGAAGAAGTAATCGATAAGATGGGCGAGCTGATCGCGCACCGCGGCCCGGACAGCAAGGGCAGTTTTGTAGATGATTATGTAGCACTTGGTTTCCGTCGTTTAAGTATCATTGACCTGGAGGGCGGCACACAGCCGATTCACAGCGCAGATGGAAAGCATGTCATTATATTTAACGGTGAGATTTACAATTATCAGGAGATCCGCAAGGATTTGATCGAGAAGCACGGATGTACGTTCCAGACCAATTCCGACACCGAAGTCATTCTCCAGACTTACAAGACCTACGGCGAGAAGACCGCTTCCATGCTCCGCGGCATGTTCGCCTTCGTAATTTATGACAAGGAAAATCACACCATGTACGGCGCAAGAGATTATTTCGGAATCAAACCGTTCTATTATGCAAAAATGAACGGAAGTCTGCTTTTTGGTTCTGAGATCAAATCTTTCCTTGCCCACCCGCATTTTCATAAAGAAGTCAATAAAGAAGCACTGAAAATGTACCTGACCTTCCAGTACAACCCACTTCTTGAGACCATGTTCAAGGATGTATACAAACTGGAGCCGGGAACCTATTTTACCTACGACGGCAAGGACTTTAAGACAACCAAATATTTCGACCCGACCTACGAGAAGCAGGACAGAAGCTTCGATGAGACTGTCAAACTGATTGGCGAGACCATTCAGGAATCGGTTGATTACCATCAGATCAGTGATGTAGAAGTTGGTTCCTTCCTGTCAGGCGGTGTGGATTCCAGCTACATTGCTTCCACCGTTAAACCGATGAAGACTTACTCCGTTGGATTTGAAGTGGGCGGCTTCGACGAGACCACCTACTCCAAGGATCTCTGCGACATCCTTCATATGTCCAATGCCAAGAAAGAGATTTCTTCCGACGAATTCTTCGATGCCCTGCCGGAAGTACAGTACCACTCCGATGAACCGCATGCGAACCTGTCAGCCGTACCGCTTTACTATCTGTCTGAGCTGGCTGCAAAGGATGTCAAGGTTGTCCTGAGTGGGGAAGGTGCCGATGAGATGTTCGGCGGCTACGATACGTATAAACCAAGTAAATCCGGTGACTTCTACCGCAAGGTAGTTCCGGCTTCAATCCGTAAGAAGCTCGGCGACTGGGCTGCAAGCAAACCAAATCACCGCGGTCTGAATTTCCTGAAGAGAAATGCAACTTCTGTAGAAGATTCCTATATCGGACAGGCATTTATCATGGACAACGAAGAGGCAAATGAAGTGCTGGCTCCGAAATATAAATCTGACTTAAGATATCAGGATGTGACCAAACCTTATTTTGACCAGGTAAAAGACCAGGATGATTTCCATAAAAAACTTTTCCTGGACATGCACCTGTGGCTGCCGCATGACATACTTCTGAAAGCAGACAAAATGACCATGGCTCATTCTTTGGAACTTCGCGTTCCGTATCTGGACAAAGAAGTGTGGAAACTCGCCCGTAGTATCGACACCAAATACTGTGTTGAGGGAGAAGAGACGAAGAAAGCATTCCGTACCTCCGCTCTTTCCCACATCCCGATGGACTGGGCACAGCGCAAAAAACTCGGTTTCCTCGTACCGTTCCGCGTATGGCTCCGCGAGGATAAATACTACAACCGCGTGAAAGAAATGTTCCAGAAGGATTTTGTTTCTGAATTCTTCGACAGAAATATTCTGATGAAATGGCTGGAAGACCATAAGAACAAAGTAGGAAACTACCACAGAAAAATTTACACCGTTTACTCTTTCTTATTATGGTATGAACAGTATTTCGTACTGAGATAAATACTTAAATGACAAAAACCTCTTTACACCATAGTATCTTCACTCTGGCGTAAAGAGGTTTCTTTAATTACTATAGCTCCACAGATTTCGGATCTGTCCCATGACCCGCTCCGGATCCCATGCTTTACTGCTGTTCTTTTTACTGTTCGGATCTTTGATGATAAAATTCCCCTTATCGTCCACACCTGTCAGAACAATAAAATGGCCGCCGTTCGTGAAATCTCCGGGACCTACAATACAAATAATCGGATGCCCCGCTTCCAGCTCTGACCGGATACTCGTCTCACTGAGCGAGATTTCCGAGGCCGAAAGCCCCAATTCTCCCGCAATATCGGTCATAATACTCCAGGAAGAGCCGCTGCCCGCCACATAATATCCTTTCTGATCCGCCTTTTTAGCCATCTCCAACGGATTCCAGTCCGCATTTCCTGTAAGACCACAATAGACCATGGACAAACAAGTCGGGCCACACCCGGTTACAGCCATAAAATCATCACCATAAATCTGATATCCCCACCGTTCATCCCACTGCAGGAACAGCGGTATTTCTCCTTCCTTCACTTCCCCCGACACATCAATTTCATCCTGACGATCCTTATTCTTCGGATAATCCCTGACAAACTGCTTCGTCTCCGGATTCCGCTCCGCCAATGCCAAAAGACTTTCCGGATACTCGCCGCTATCTCGCATTTTCTCTATAGAATACCGGTTATACCACAAAACTCCTATAAAAAATACAATCAATAATAATGCCACCGCCAAAATCCTTTTCAGAATTCCCAGCCGCCTTTTTCTTTTCAATAGTCTGAGCCTCGTTCGTCTTCTCTGTTCCTGCAATTTCCAGACCTCCTCGTTTGTTTCCTCCATAGTAACAAAACGTTTTGAAGACTTTCTTGCTCAATTCTTAATTATTTCCTATTTTGTAACTGTTCAGAGCCAAGCAGATTTGTCAAAAAAGGGCGATGAATGCTTGCATTCGTGAGCACTTTTTTGTACAAATCTATTTGGCGGATACGCCACACTGAGGAAACACGAAGTGTTTTCGAGGTTGGCTCTGAACAGTTACCCTATTTTTCAAAATGCAAAAAGCGGCATGAACCTCTTTATTCACACCGCCCATTAATATCCTCATTTATTCAATTCTACACAGATCAGATCCTCATAGGGATTCGTCCGCGCAAGCGCGATTTTCACAATCTCACCGGAAAACACACCAAACTGCTCCTGCATCACCCGGAACACCGCCATCATTTCTTCTTTTTCCAGCTTTTTGGCAATCGTCGTATGCGGCATCCACTGAAACGGCCTATACATCGGACTGATCCGCGTCTCCTCAATCCCCGCCATGCCTTCATATATTTTCACAGACAAATCCTGCAGATACGCATTCAGCACCGGCGCCAGATAGATAACTCCCGGGAAAAATGCTCCCGCCGATGCCCACATGAGTGTGCCGCTCTTCATACCTTCGGCCACACACTTCAGCATCTCTGCCGCTTCTGCTTCCCGTCTGGTCTCAAATGCAGAAATCGTAATATGCGGCGGAACCTTCGCGTCGATCATATACGTATTTCCGCTCCTTTTTGCGGCCTGTTCCATCAAATTCCGGATTCTCTGATCCGTTTTTTCATCAAAATAAACCGATATCAGATACATTTCCCACCTCTGGTTATTTCAAAACCAACACACTACCAACACACTCGTGCACAAGATCAACGCACTCGTGTACTAAATCAATGACAGTGTTCGCAAAATATAAAGCCACATAGTCAGTGTAAATGCACTGAACATCGTGGTAAGCATGACCACACTGGAAGATACGATGCCCTCATGCCCCATATTTTTCGCCATAACATAACTGCTGACCGTGGTTGCCGAACCAAGCATAACCAGAATCGCCACCAGCTCTTCATTCCTGAATCCAAGCCCGATTGCAATCGGCAGGAAAATAGCTGCCAGTCCGACCAGCTTGATAAATGCCGCCGTCGCCGAAGGCCTGATTTTCCCAAATGCCTTCTTAAAGTCAAAGGTCGCTCCCATGGCCATAAGCCCCATCGGCGAAGCCACCGCTCCAAGATTAGAAACCGTCTTTTCCATAATGTGCGGCATCGGAATCCTAAGCGCCGACCATAAAAGTCCGGCTGCTATACCAATGATGATCGGATTTGTCACAATCCCTTTGAGCGTCTTTTTAATCACCTCACCATCCAGTCCTTTTCTCTCCGGCTGAAAAAAAGACAGCACCACGACCGCCATAATATTATAAAGTGGTACACTTCCGATGATCATAAGCGGTGCCATGCCCGCATTCCCATAAATATTCTGGATAAATGCAATTCCAAGAAGCGCCGCGCTGCTCCGATAGGACGCCTGGATAAATTCTCCCTGGATACATTTGTCCTTCCACAAACAGGAGACTGCTGCCGCAATCGCAATACTAAGCACCGTCGCCCCAAAACAGAAAAGCACAAACTTAACATTCCACACTTTTTCAAAATCTACCGTCGCAAGATCCTCAAACACCAGCACCGGGAGCGGAACCATGAACACGAATTTGTTCATCTTCGAGGCAAACTGCTCGTCAATCCACCCGATCCTGCGAAATAAAAGTCCCAGAAGCATCATAAGAAATACCGGGACCGTTGCATTTAAACTAAATATCAGATTCTCCATCTTACACTTCATTCCCTTTTTTGCTTATTGTCATCTACTGGACTTTATTTTGCACCTTTTTATCAGTACTGTCAAGAATTGGCGGGTTTAAGCGTATGAGAATTTTGTAAATAATCATTGAGATTTTCTCATAGATATATTATAATAGAACCATTATCGGGGTATGGCTCAGTTTGGTTAGAGCGCGCGGCTGGGGGCCGCGAGGTCGCAGGTTCGAATCCTGTTACCCCGATTTTGTTGTACAACGAGCCCTCTGAAAGCCCTGTAAAGTAAACGGTATAGCTATAACTATAACTCTTTGCTCACAAATCTCAATGTCGGTTAGCTGCTGATTCCCATATTACACCTGCCTTCTGGGTACAAAAATACCGCAGGTGGATCCCCCACGGTAATCATTTTCTTATTTTTTTATTATCATATATATGATAATTCCTCATCATAATATCAACTCTATAGCCCTCAAACCTCATTTTTCTCCTCAAAAATACGATTGCAGCAATTGCCATAAACGATAATACTGCGAAATTATACTCATTGCATTTTCTGCTTGTTAAGTAAACAAAAATCAAAGTCAAGCACATCCAAAACATAGATCTACTCATTTCTGAAATACTGTACATCTTTTCCGCCTTCCCTATCACACCTTCCGTTTCAAGCACGGTCAAGCAATAATGAAATGCAAATCTGTTTTGTTCTTCTTCAGTATATCCCGATTTCAGTTCTTTACTCTTAAAACATTTTTTCAAGATACGTTGCTTCACTTTTTTAGATAATTTGAAATCCAATCGTTTATTTTTCCATCTGCTTGAATCCTTAAAATAATTCTCATCCAACTTACCTATAAAATGTCCGGCAAGATCATCCGCAATTTTACCAATTTCATGGTAAAGTACTCCGCATAAATAACTTACGACAAAAAACGAAAAATACTTTATCGCCCCATCTGTCAATATATCTGGTATATATTCTTCTGCATTTGGGAATAAGAATGCCATTCCCATCACAAACATCGCTCCAGGTATAAGCATACAAAAAATATCAAATATTCCAAATTTTTCTAAAAATTGTTCCATATCTCCACTCTCCTTCCACCACCATTATACCGCAGAAGGAAAGCTTTTCCAAGTACTGCACGGGATTACAAAAATAACTGAAAATAACTAATCATCGGGCTGCTTCAAATATTTCTTTCTCACCATAATTCCTCTCAAAATCTCATCCTGCAGCAAATTAATCCCATTTTCCTGTAATGGATCAAAATGATATTCCGATAAAAAATCCGGATGCTGTTCAAAAAAATGCCTCTGAACCTCTTCCGGCTGGTTCAGCAAATTCTGTTCATAAAAATCCAGATCATCCCCTTCTATAAATTTCCAGAAACGTTCTGTCTCCTCTCCTGTAAACTCATTTTTACTCTTCATGTGCATCACCCCTTTATATACTACTTTATCTTATTTTATCCTACTTTTAAAGACTAAATCTTACAAAATGGTATATTGTATAAAAGGAGGAGTTCCATGAAACCACTAAAGACAAAAGTAAGTATCACACTTGACTCAGATATCATCACCAAAGTGAAAGTTCTGGCAGAAAATGATGACCGATCCTTCAGCCAATACATAAATCTCGTACTAAAAGAACATATTTCTTCACAGTCGGATCAGAATAATGAAAAGATATAAAAACAGGGAGGGCATATCAGATATTCTTATCTTGATATTCCTTCCCTGATTATTATCTGTTAATTGTCTGGTAAACAAAACCATTTACGCAGCTCTATTCAAACAGCGGGGTTGAAAAATACCGTTCTGCCGTATCCGGTAAAATGGTCACTACCGTTTTCCCCTTACCAAGCTTCTTCGCCAGCCTTTTAGCCGCAGCAACATTCGTTCCGCTTGAAATACCGCACATCAGTCCTTCAAGCCGTGCCAGATCTCTCGCAGTCTGAAGCGCTTCTTCATCCGTTACGATCACAACCTCATCGTAAATATCCTGATTTAAAATCTCCGGTATCACACCGTCTCCGATTCCCATCTGCAAATGGCTTCCGACTTCACCACCCGACAGAATCGCAGCATGCTCCGGCTCAATCGCCCAGATCGTTATCTCCGGATTCGCCTTCCTAAGCGCTTCACCCACACCGGAAATCGTTCCACCCGTTCCGATTCCAGAGCAAAATCCATCAATCCTTCCTCCAACCTGCTCAACAATCTCTCTTCCGGTCATATTCAAATGAGCTTCATAATTGGCCATATTCTCAAACTGCTGCGGAACATAGACCCTGGAATCCGCTTCCTTCATCTCCAGCGCAGTACGAATACATCTCTGTATACATTCCCCGATATCGCCCTCATCGTGGACCAATTTCACCTCAGCCCCATAATTCTGCACCAGCTTCCGGCGTTCCTCACTGACCGAATCCGGCATAATGATCACTGTATGGTATCCCCGGACCGCACCAACAAGCGCAAGCCCGATCCCCTGATTTCCACTGGTCGGTTCCACAATAATCGTATCCTTCTGAATCTTCCCCTGCTTTTCCGCATCCAGAATCATATTCCAGGCCGTTCTCGTCTTCACCGAACCGCCAACATTCAACGCCTCAAACTTCACCAGAATCTCCGCACTGTCTTCATCTGTCATCCGGTTCAACCGAATCATCGGCGTATTTCCCACTGCCTCAAGTACATTATTATATATCATTTCAATTGTTCCTCCACAAAACCTCTATCTTAATAGTATATTGCGAAATAAAGGCAGATGCAACATAAAATGATTCTCCCAAAAAGAATCCATCATAGAATCTTTCGAAGAAAAAGCCCAATTTCTCCTTCTATTACAGCATAAAAAATCAGAGAGCCTCTTCTGACTGCATATGGCGCGTCCCAACGGCCGGTTTTGCGGAGCAAAACGGCCGAAATGCGAAGCTGAACAGCCGTTAGGCTTTGATTGATACAGAAATCTCTAGGATAATATATTCATTCATCTATCAGATGAAAATATATTTCTTAGGAGGATGATGTATGCTGGACTACAAAAACATCATTATCAAACGTTATGCGCTTTCCATGTCAGGAAGTGAAATTGCCCGACAGCTTAGCGTAAGTAAATCAGGAGTCAAT